>CAZFJO010000250.1:0-5751 GCA_964518915.1 uncultured Saprospiraceae bacterium | reverse complement strand
TAATGACTTCCATAACTGTAGATCCTTTTCCAGTGCCTATATTGAAGTATTCTACCCGACTTGAATTCTTAGATGCTTGCAGTCGTTTAAGAGCAGATACATGTGCTGAAGCAAGATCCGAAACATGTATGTAATCTCTTATCGCTGTGCCGTCTCGAGTTCCATAATCATCACCATATATGGAAAGTACTTCTCTTACTCCAGCTGCAGTCTGCGTAATATAGGGCATGAGATTGTTAGGTGTTCCTTTAGGGACTTCGCCGATAAGGCCGCTCTTATGCGCCCCGATAGGATTGAAATATCTCAGCGAAATGGCCTTTAACCCTGGATAAGCACGAGTGGCATCTTGTATTAATCGTTCACATACTTGTTTAGTATAACCATAAGGAGAAGGCGTGTGTCCCAGCGGGCTTGCTTCTGTTACAGGTAGGTTGTCTGGAGATCCATAGACTGTGCATGAAGAGGAAAAGACCATAGATCTGACCTTGTTTTCGAGCATGGCTTCAAGTAGATTGATCGTGCCTTGTATGTTGTTTTCATAATAGGCAAGGGGTTGTCCTACACTTTCATTGACGCTTTTCATTGCTGCGAAATGTATGACAGCTTGTATGTTCTCTGACCTCTTGAAAAAAGCTTTTAAGGCTTGCTTGTTTCTTAGGTCTAGGTTGGTAAATGAAACCATCTTTCCCGTAATGTCTTTTAATCTTGATATTACACTGGGAGAACTGTTAGATAAATTATCAACGATGATAACTTCGTACCCATGATTGATGAGTTCTATTACTGTGTGAGATCCTATATACCCTGCACCACCTGTTACAAGTACTCTTTCTGGAGTCATCTTGATTTATCTTTTTTGTAGAAGGATAAAGGTACCATATTATTTTTGCTAGATTTATGGTTTATGTCCATATGCCATAGATTAAAACCTCTTATTAATATGCAACGATTATTCATTTTTATTGCTTTACTTAACTGCGTTTCTCTTACTGCTCAGTTGAAGTCTCCATCTGAATATCTAGTTACAGATTATGGAGATCACTTTACGCCACACCATCTTCTCGTAGAATACACAATGTATCTAGCCGAGAATTCTCCGTACATGACGGTAGAAAGATATGGTTATACTAACGAGCGGAGGCCACTACTATTGGTGACACTTACGACGCCTGATAACCACAATAATCTTGAGGCAATAAGAAAAACCAATCTGGCCAATGCAGGCATTCTTGATGCACCCGCCACAACACAAGAGAAATCTATTCTGTGGATGTCATTCGGTGTACATGGCAATGAAGTTGCTGGCCCAGAAAGCAGCATGGAAGTTATGCATAAGCTAGCAGACCCTGACGCAGAAACCCAGGCGTGGATGAGCAATACAATTGTACTTATAGACCCATCTGTGAATCCTGATGGATATTCTAGGTACAGCCATTGGATATGGAGGGAAGCAGGAAAGAAGGTGCATCCAGAGCATACGGACAGAGAACATATGGAGCCGTGGCCGGGAGGAAGAACGAACCATTACCATTTCGATCTGAATCGAGATTGGGCGTGGCAGACACAAGTAGAATCACAGCAACGTATGGTTAAATACAACGAATGGTTGCCTCATGTCCATGTGGATTTTCATGAGATGGGACCTAACGAGCATTATTATTTTGCGCCAGCCGCTAAGCCGTATCATGAGTATATAACGCAATGGCAGAAAGATTTCCAAGTAACCATCGGTAAGAACAACGCTAAGTATTTCGATCAAGAAGGATGGTTGTATTTTACCAGAGAAATTTTCGATTTATTGTATCCTAGTTATGGAGATACGTATCCTACTTTCAATGGCGCCATCGGTATGACCTATGAGCAAGGGGGTAGTGGCAGAGCTGGTCGCGCAATAAAACTTGACAATGGGGATGTCCTTACAATTAGGGATCGCATTGATCACCATCGGACAACTGCGATGGCTACTTTTGAGACAGTTTCTAAAAATTCTAAAGAAGTCATTTTTCAGTTTAAGAAGTACTTCAGAGATGCCGTAAAATCTCCTAAGGGGAAGTTCAGGTCATACGTTATCAAGGCTTCAGAAAGTCAGAAAGCGATCGCTGATCTCCTAGAAAGAAACTATATAAAATTCGATTATGCTCATGGAAATGGAAAAGGCAGCGGCTATCATTACCAGTCTTCAAGCAATACTTCATTTTCGATTAATCGAGGAGACATCATTATCGATGTCGTCCAGCCGAAATCTACTTTGATACAAGTGCTGATGGAACCAGAGCCGATGCTAGAAGATTCACTTACCTACGACATTACTTCGTGGTGTCTACCATTCGCTTATGGGGTAGAAACGTATGGATTGTCATCTGTCCCAAGTGTTGAAAAAGGAGCTAAGATTGCTCAGAGTTATATGATTGATTGTAAGGATGATGCATATGCTTTTTACTTTGAGTGGGGTAGTTACGAATCCCACAAGTTGATTGCTCGGTTGATGGAAAATGGAGTTAAACTTAGGGTCTCAGGAAAAGGAGGTACCATAGATGGAGTTAACTTAAAGAGGTCTTACCTGGTGGCAACACGAGGAGATAATAAGCATATTGAGAATTTCAGAGATGTTATGCTGGAGCAGTTTAGTGGATTGACTATGGAGTATGGATGTGTAACTACAGGGTTTAGTAACAGTGGTGCAGATCTGGCGGGTAATACTTTTAATCTATTGGAAAACCCTAGAGTGATGACCGTTTCAGGACAAGGGGTCGGCGTCAATGCATTTGGTCAGATATGGCACTATTTCGATAATCACTTAGAATACCCGCTGAGTATTGTTGATATTAATAATTTCGGAAGGGTAGACTTAGATGAGTATGATGTATTGATTCTTCCGGATGGGTTCTATTCTCTCTCCTCGCATATGGACGATATTTCTTCTTGGGTCAGAGGAGGAGGAAAACTCATAGCCATAGGTTCTGCCTTACGGCAAATGTCTGATAAAGAAGGATATGCCCTGAAGACTTATGCAGAAGCATCCGATGAAGACACCCATAAGCAAGAAAGAACAGACATGGATCTTCGAGAAAGACTAGAGACTTACGAGGGATCAGATAGAAGAAGTATAAGAAATTATGTGCCAGGCGCCATTGTGAAAAACAAAGTCGATCAGAGTCATCCACTGGGTTACGGCTTAGGAGAGTACTATTATTCTCTTAAAACAGGAAGCTCGACTTATCAGTGGTTAACCGATGCATGGAATGTTATATACGTACCTGAGAATGTAGAATCATATGGTTTTATAGGTTCTGAACTCAAGAAGAAAGTAGGAGGTACAGTAAGTTTCGCGGTGGAAGATTATGGAAGAGGGTCTATCGTGTACATGGTCGATAATCCATTGTATCGAGGATTCTGGCACAATGGCTTACATCTCTTTACGAATGCCTTATTTCTAGTAGATTAATATAGCCTATAAAATAGTTGATAGGGATTTCGCGGTGTAACTTGGATTCTAGTATTGAAAGCCTTGCTTTATTTTTCTATAGAATATTTAAGGTTTACATACAGACTTCTTCCTATGCCTATTAAGTTTCTATTACCTGAGGTATGTGCTCCAGAAGAATCTCCTCCATTGATATTGACAGTCTGCACATTAAGTAGGTTTTTAACTCCTGCAGTTATTCTTAGTTTATTGTTGAAAACCATTTTAGATAGAGAGGCATCTATTAGATTGTAAGCTTCTATCGAGTTGACTTCTACTTCACCATTTTCTATTCTATATAAGGGTTGACTTCCGACCATCCTATGGTTGAGTAGAAGGTGCATTTTAGATTTTCTCGTCTTAAAGGAAATCGAATTATTGACATCAAGTATTCTTCCGTAAGTAGGTGCATTATCGATATCGAGTAGGGTAGACCAGTATCCTAGATTTAATGAAGAAGAAAATTGTATGCCTCTTCTGTTATAAGAGATAGAAGGTTGCAATCCATAAACGGAGTATTCATCTATATTCTGATAATTAAATCTTCCTGCTTCGAATTGCGCAAGTCCTATCCTGTTTTCGATGACATTGTAATAACCTTTTATATTGAGATTAAAATTATTGAAACTATAATCAGAATTTATATTGAAGTCGTGAGATGTCTCAGGAAGCAAGTTAATATTTCCGATTATGTAATGATTGATATCAATGAATTCTAAGTATAACTCTTTAAGAGATGGACTTCTATATCCTTGGGCATAACACGATCGGATCATCCAGTTTTCTGAAGGGTTGTATTTCAATTGAAAGGCAGGTGTATAGAAGTTACCATATACATTGTGATTTTGATAGCGTCCGGAATGAGAGATAACAATCTTGTTCCCTGGGTTGTACTTTACCTCGTAGTATCCTGCTTTCTCTGAAAACGAAGTATATAGACTGTCTTCATTTTCATGGTTTACGATTCTATCTCCACTTGCTGATTCTTTACTATACTGTCCGCCGAGGGTAAAGTCTAAGGTGTTCGATAATTTGTAGGCTGCAGTCCATTTGCCGAAGAGCAATCCGAAATCTGTATTGTCTATTATCGTTAAGGTAGAGTCTATAGTCCTGGTTTCTAAGAGGAATCGCTCGTCTCTTCTGGTTCGATTGTAGTCTTTATAGGCCAGCGAAGCATCAAGGTATAATCCGTTGTATAATTCATGTGTGTATACTAGGTCTAAGTCTTGTCGTCGTGTCACATAGAATTGATCTGTAGCGTATGGATTAAAAGTAGGTCTTCTTACATGTCCATAATCTGTTACATCTTCTCGGCTGTTATTGTAGGCGAACTTCAAGGATCCATCATTGTCGATTCTTCTTTTTATAAATACTCCATAGCCGATCTGTTCCTTAGGGTTGTATGGGAACTTAGATTGAAAGATGCGACTCCCATCTTCGGAAGTAAATTCTTCTAAAACCCGAAGGCTATCTTCAGGGAATTGATTGTAAGAAAAATACCTTCCTTGGAGACCACCATGCCAGTTGTTTTTCTGCCATCCTATAGAACCAGCGTAGGTCCGTTGTCCTACAGATTCTAAGACCGTTTTTACCTCTGCTGAGAAGGTGCTCACTTGAGAAGATTCAGTGATGATATTGATGACTCCTCCTGCGGCGTTGTTTCCATATATATTGGATAATGGGCCCTCCACAATTTCTATTCTATCTACATTATGGAGAGGTATCTGAGACACATCGATCCCACCTCCATTTCTTCCGATAACTGGAATTCCATCTACTAGAATTGCGACATTACTTGAGGAAATTCCTCTCATAGAAACAGAGACACCTAGGATGGGATCTCGATTCAGTCTTATTGCAGTCGACGTAGTAAGGGCTTCTTCTAGGTTGATGGCTCCACGGGCATGGATTAATTCCCGTGTTATAATGCTGACCGGATGTATGGCTTTCTTGTAATGTGTAGGTCTATGCTGGGCTGTAATTACATATTCTTGTAGATCCACATTGAAACCGACAGAATCTTGTTCCTCCTGTCCGAAGACTAGATGAGGAACAAGAAAAAGTATCAGGAGAAATCTACACATGACAATTATATTCGATGAAAGCTGATTGTAATAAATAATGAAGCTCCTTGACTTCTGTCGGCGAAAACTGTAATATCATATAATCATTGCAGGTCGAAAATAGGATGTCTCGTTTTTCTTGGTTAGGATCGCTCTTGACCACAGAATAACAGTGTTCCACATTGTTGAAAAAATCGATATACGATTTATGGCCATGGATAAGAA
>CAZFJO010000249.1:0-5753 GCA_964518915.1 uncultured Saprospiraceae bacterium | reverse complement strand
GTGTAATATTTACGCAAATTTAATTTGGAAGTTAATCCCTTGCTTCACAGAAGCGTTGTACTTACGCTTATTGAACTTATATAAGGTCGCTGGTCTTCCACTACCCTTTTTAATCATTTCATCTGTTTCTTCTAGTAGATCGAAACTGAGCATTTTCTTTCTAAAATTTCTTCTATCGATTTTCTTTTGCAAGATGGTCATGTAGAGGTTCTCAAGATCGGAGAATGGAAATTTCTTATCCAAAAGATCAAAGCCTATGGGTTGATAATTTAATTTAGCTTTTAGTCTGTTGAATGCCGTCTCAAGTATGGTCTTATGATCATAAGGCAAATCGGATATTTCTTCAATTCTAAACCATTGAGCATCAAGTGCATCAGTGGTCGCTTTAAGTTTCATTTTGGAAGGAATAATCGTTCCGAAATAAGCAACAGAAACAACACGGAACCGATGATCTCTATGGATATCATCACCAAATGTATAGAGCTGTTCCAGCTGGGTAACTATAACACCAGTTTCTTCTTTCAATTCTCGAAAAGCTGCTTGTTCGAGACCTTCGCCATCTCTTACGAAGCCTCCTGGGAGAGACCAAGTGTCTTTATGCTTCCCATATTTTTGCTTTATCAACAGAACGAAAAGCTGACTATTTTCATAACCAAAAAGAACAACATCAACGGCTAATTTTATATTTTGCTTGAGCTTCATTTGCGTAATATATACACATAAAATAGATTATACAAGCAGAAGTCAAATCTTAATCAACTGCCCTGTGGAGCAGTCTTATTTTTTCTTGCTATAGACTAGCCTATCTCATTATTAATTTTTCTGTACATGCATTAATATGATATATTTGCTCAAGCGAAATCGAAAGAATAGAGATAATGCAATACATAAAAACGATAGGCAAGTCGTGGATCATGGCTGGGGTAATGTTTCTGACTGTTATGTATCTAGGTACCATTATAACGCTGTTGTCCACTTTGTTTTTAAAAAGCAATGAAGCGCGACTAAGTCAATAAGTCACATCATTCTGAACAAAAACTTCAATGCTTAATTTTATTTATCAAAAATGTAAGGAAAACAAAAATGACGATTAAAGAATTTTTAGATCATCAATCGGATGAAAGCAGGAAAACATTCACTGTTCTTCATGCACTTATACAATCACATGATTCTAAAGTGGTCTCAAGTGTTGGTTCAATAATGAGTGTTAAGGAAGCAATTATATATAAAGAAGCGGGTGTTTTCAAGTATGGCCTTACAGCAACTAAGAATCATTTTTCCTACCACTCTATGGTAATGTATGCATACCCAGAGACATTGACATCGTTTAAATCAGTTTCAAAAAACATCAAATTCTTGAAAGGCTGCTTTAATTTTAAAAGTCTTGCAGACATCAATGTACCTGCATTAGAACAGTTTCTCCATTCATCTTCTAATCAAGACTTCAGCAAAGTCATCCACCATTATAAAAAGAGAAAAAAATGATTTTGGCAAGACTCTATTCTTATTCTAAAAGTTAATTGAGCAATTAATAATAACGTCTACTCATTCTATAGTTTACACAACTATTTTTTCCACCGATTCTTCTCGTAATAATCCATTACATGCTCCGGTATATCCATCTGCTGAGGAAGACCTTCATCTGGGATGGGATACTCAGCTACCTGCTTAATAGGTACTAGGCCCGCCCACACATCAAGATCATAATCTTCAGGTTCATCTCCTATACCTACATCGCGGATTTTGGCAGAAGCAGATTCTATGGTCATTTCAACCACCATGGTACGGTCTAGTTCGGCTGGGTGCATCGGTCTTATCCCATCCCATCTACCCTTCATCATGTGCTCCATAAAACAATATAAGGCTGCGGTCTTTTCTTCGTTATCTTCGATTTTCTTGACTGAACCAAAAAGGGTTGCTGAGCGGTAATTGACAGAATGGTGTAATCCAGAACGTGCGAGTACCAGAGCATCTAGGTGCATCACAGTCATACTGGCACCCTTAGATTCTAACAAGGCCAGCAACATACGGTTCGCTTGCGAGCCATGCAGATAGATTTTATCATCTTTTCTACCATAAGCCATCGGCAGTGAAATCGGACGGCCTTCGTAGATATAACTTAGGTAACCAATAAATCCTGCATCAAGGATACCGTTGATCTTTTCTACATCATAGGTTGCTCTGTTCCTACCTCTCTTTATCGTGTTGAGTTTCGATTTACTGTATTCTTTCATACGTTTAATTTTTTAGACAAAATAAAATTATCATATCCTTTTCCGTTGACGAGAAAACTTAATGTTCCCGCTTGCGCAAATGCGTTTCTCTTATAAAAATTAATGGCGCGCATATTGTGGACATATACTGAAAGCCACATGGTATCCATACCTAACGCTATCGCTTTTTCTTCCAAGAATGAAAACAAGGATTGACCAAGTCTGTGATGAATAAATTCTTTTAGTATATAGATCCGTTCAAGTCGACAAGTTTGCCCTCCCGTCACGGATTCATCCTGAGCACCTAAGACTATTTTTCCATAACCTACTGGAGTATCATCGATGATCATCATGTAAAATAAGTTAGAAGTATCCAGAAGCTCTTCCTTGATTTTCCGAACCGAAAAAGCTTTATCCAGATAGGCTGATAGATCTTTTTCTTCTTCAATAAAATGGCCATGGGATTCTGCATAGGTAACCCTACCCATAATGGCCAGTAAGTCAGCATCTTCTATGGTGGCTTTTCTAATGTTTTTCATGAATGGAGGTTTTAAGCTTTAACCTTCTTAGGTGATAAGCATGTAGAAATGTTGCTATTGAGCAGCCTACAACAATAGGCACAGCAGCTATCAATAGACCATAGACAATGTAAAGCATGTTGGCAGCAAGAGACATCGACCTCAACCTGTACTCACCCGATGAGGACATAGAATAAAGATTCATAACAAGTGCTATATATCCGACGCTGTCTGCTAGCATGTGTCTTATAATTATTATCTTTTCTCAGGAGGAATGGCCGCATATAATGCTAAGTGCAACCGGGTTTTCTCTAAATTCTTAGGCTTGAAAATTCGGATGTCTGATGCCGGATGTTTCTTCAGACCTGCTTCGGGTCGTATGGGCCGCTGGTGAAAACCTCCTGCACAACTCGGACATACATTCTGAAACAATTCTATCGCACAGGTCCGGCAATACGTACACTCATAGGAGCAGATCATGGCATCCGTAGAAGCCGGTGGCAATGGTTTATCGCAGTGCTCGCAACTCGGTCTTAATGCTAACATTTTATAAATGTTGGTGAATAATTAATTCAAAAATACTACTTTTATGGATGCCTTAAGTCGTCCAGAATAAACATAACAAGTAGTCCAGATGTTTCCTTTTAAAACAAGCATAACTTTAGATCGAGAAAGCAATCAAGCGCTATACTTACAACTGGCCCATCAGATTATCCAACTGATTAAGCATCAAAAACTACCCCCACATACCAAGCTTCCAGGAAGCAGAATGCTTGCCGACACCTTGCTTGTCCATCGTAAAACGATTGTTGCATGTTATGAAGAGTTACTGCTTCAAGGATGGGTAGAAAGCATCCCTAAGAAGGGCACATTCGTACATCGGAATCTACCTCTCTTACAACAAGAGAAACTAAATGATTCTGATCAAGATCTGGAGAAGGTAAGGGCTGGCTTTTCATTCAACTCATATCCCAACCTCCCAGTAAGACATCCTATATATAGAAATGACTGTATTTATCTCAACGACGGCATCTCTGATCCTAGGTTGACGCCCATCGACGAAATTGCTAGAACCTACAGAAGGATTTCAGCAAGAAAAAGAATAGCAGACCATATGTCATACGGTTCTACTTATGGCAATGAAAGCTTAAGAAAAGTACTCGTCGATTATCTAAACGCTACCAGAGGTCTAGGGATAAGCGTAGAGAACATTCTAATTACACGTGGCAGCCAGATGGGCTTATGGTTGTCTTCTCAATTGCTGTTAAGCAAGAAGGATGTTGTTGTCGTCGGCGATACGAACTATTCTTCCGCCGACGACACCTTTCTAGCACAAGGAGCAATTCTTAAGCGTGTTTCTGTAGATAAGGATGGATTAGCAATAGAAGAAATCGAAAAACACTGCCGACAGCATAAGGTGAAAGCCGTCTACGTAACTTCTCACCACCACCATCCTACGACAGTTACCCTTTCTGCTGAAAGAAGGATTCAACTGCTTAATCTGGCTAAGCAGTATAGATTCGCCATCATTGAAGACGACTACGATTATGATTTCAATTACAATCATGCTCCCATCCTACCCCTAGCCAGTCATGACACCAACAGCAACGTTATCTATATAGGTTCTGTGTGTAAGACAGTAGCTCCAGTATATAGAGTCGGCTACCTTATTGCTTCTAAAGATTTCGTAGATGAAACATCTAAGATGCGGGGAATTGTAGATCGGCAAGGTGACGCATTGCTTGAGCTAACCTTTGCCGATTTCATTAAGGCAGGGGACCTTGATCGGCATATCCGCAAGGTGTTGAAAATATATAAACATCGTCGTGATGTGTTCTGCAGTCTCCTCAGTGAAGCCTTGTGTGGAAGGGTGAAATTCGAAATTCCTAAAGGCGGAATGGCTGTATGGGTTGAACTTGATAAAAACTATTCTTGGAAGAAAATAGCAGATGCTTGCAGAAAACACAAACTTGAAATAGGAAATTGGACACGCTATGATCGTGCTCGCTCAGGACACAATGGCATACGTATAGGTTTCGCTGCACATAATGAATCAGAGATGCGAGCGCTTATGCAACGGTTGAATAAGGGAATAAAATCAGCCTATCCTGTTAGCGTATGAACCGATCTTATGTGGCTACATTGTAACAAGAATCATCTATCACTAAAATCAGGAATCTCATCTAGCCTTGCATATGGAAAGGTTGTGATTTTTGCTGCTTTATAATATGTATCAAGACCTCCTATGCCGACGACTCCATAAGCGTCCAGTTCTACTCTACCTGATTCACTTAGCAATCCATCGGAAACATCAATAAGGACTATCTCTCCGATAATAAGGACACATCCATTAGGCAATGCGATGTCTTGTAGATAACGCATACCTATTTTCACAGAACTCTCTGCAACGAAAGGAGCTACAAAGTCTCCTATGAAATCACGGTTAAGTTTCATCCTATCAAATTCTGACACACCCCTATCTAGCTTAGCGGATGTATAGTGCGCTTGCTCTATGAATGAATCTGAAATGTGATTGATAGAATAAAATCCTGTCTCAATTATATTGGTATACGTATCCTTGGGGTTGTTATCCTGCGGCCGCGATATGATACCCAGCTGAGCTGGATTAGATCCAAGGTGAACTACAGAAGAAAAGATCGCAAGATTGTCTTGCTTTTTCTTCGAAGTAGTTCCAATTAAATTGGCAGGCTTAATACCCGTTATTGAGTTGATCAGATTTATTCTATAAATCTTGTTCAAGTTACGAATTTCTCTTTGATCTAAGACCATTGTTTCTGGTGTGTAATTTTATTATTCTTGAATTATATGCCATGATTT
The DNA here is from genome assembly GCA_964518915.1 of uncultured Saprospiraceae bacterium. Classification (GTDB taxonomy): domain Bacteria; phylum Bacteroidota; class Bacteroidia; order Chitinophagales; family Saprospiraceae; genus JABDLO01. Next base: position 184 of record CAZFJO010000249.1, on the reverse strand, counting down.
ATAACGTATTGAAAAGCTTGTCTTATACTTAGACATCCCCACGCTAAGTAGTACTGGTCTTCTACGCTTTACGTATCACAAGAAACGTTGTCCCAATCTTGCCCTTGATAATTGATGAGCCAGTTGAGCGCATAATGTCTTTCATAGACAACGCCTGGGTTGATGTTACCCATCTGCATACCTT
>CAZFJO010000248.1:0-5797 GCA_964518915.1 uncultured Saprospiraceae bacterium | reverse complement strand
ATTCAAGATCAAACTGTCCCGATTGGCAAGCTGCCGAGAAATAAGATGAAGTTGATTTCTTTCCTAGAGGTCGTCTGGTCTCACCTTATGGATGACCTCAGTGCTCACCCAGTAAATATCTGCCCGTCCATTACGTCCAGGTTTTTCATCTCTTCCAAAAAATAGGTACTTGCCATCGGGCGTGATCCTTGGGCCTTTTTCGTTGAGACTGGAGTTGATGGTGTTCCCGAGGTTGATGGCTTCAGTCCATGTTCCGTCTTTCTTTTTAAAGTAGACATACATGTCATTGTCCCTTCTTCCTTCTTCGCCATTCCGGGCAGTTACGATTATGTAGTCTTCAGATGGGGAAATGAATGCGTGGTGGCCCGATGCGAAATCAACTTCTTTTACTTCGGGAAACTGTCCATCTTTATTAGGTGCGTAATACGTTTTTCTTTTCGACAAATTGAAATAATAGAGGTCACCGCTTTTTCCTTGATTGGGAAAGAAAACCAGGTCATCGTTGATAGGCGAATCGAGCAGGACGGCATCACTCCAGGAATTTCCTAAACGGTTGACATAGTAGATTTTTTCATCCTTAAAAGCACTATCCATGGCTGTGAAATAAATCCTTTTGCCGTCAGGGGTAACGAAAGGATGCAACTCTTCATTTTTCTTCTTGTGGGTAAAATCTGCCTTCTTTATAGGCGTCCATGTGTTGCCTTCGAGTGTAGAGTAGAGGATAGATGTTTCGTTGTTTTCGTTATCCGCTCCGAAGTACATTTCTGTCAGATCGGGAGAAAACGAAAGGCTGCCTTCGAACCTTCCATTAATGGACACGATGCCCGGTGCAAATATTTCAGGCGTTGCCCCAGGAGGCTTTTGGCCAAAATAGGGTCCTCTCTGAATCGGAGAATCCTTCTTCTGGGACAACGTTGTTTTCGCCTCACGGCTTTCTTGTGCATGTGATACGCTGAGTGTGCAGACAAGCATCAGGATAAGTAACTTGGATGTATCCATCATTGTATAAAATTTAGTTTTCATAATCGTATTCAGTATGTATTTAAGGACATCGATTTGTAGTTCTATATCGGTGTAGATCATTTTACTCAAGGTCAAATAAGCCAGATTTCACAAGCTGCCGAGAAATAAGATGAAGTTGATTTCTTTCACGATCCGTATTGGCCGTTCCGAAAAAAGCAATGACTAGATCTTTGGCAGGGGATACATAAAGTCCTTGGCCTCCATGTGCACCCTTGTAGAAATCTCCATCATCGAATACCGCGTGCCATAGATAGCTGGTGTATATCATCTCTCCTAGACGCTCTGATTCCCTGAGCGTTTTATTTTCATTCTGTATGTTAGATAAGTGTGCTTCAGAAATGATCGGATCGACATCCTTTCTTCCACTCGGAGTAAATGCAAGTCCAAATCTTGCAAGATCTCGAAGTGTTGTCGACATGCCTTCGAGATATGAAGCGGAGGTCCCATTCTTGTTGATGGCCAGTAAGGCACTATGTTCTGTTCCTATCTTTCTCCATATTTCTTGTTCCAGAAAATCGCGGAAGGGAAGGTCACTTATTTTTTCAACCAATAGGGTTAAGATTAAAGCGTCGGTATTGGAAAATTTAAATTCGGTTCCTGAGGGTTTCTCTGATTTTAAAGCTGCCAACCCTTGAATCGGGTCGAAGGCTGTTTCATACTCATCCGGTAGAACCCATGCCATTCCAGAACTCATGTTGAGTATGTCAATAACTGGAATGCCTTCCCATCCGGTGCCCTTGAGCTCATTAAAGTAGTAGTCAATGGGGTTTTCCGTATCGACTAAACCTCTTTCCTCCAGAATAGCAATGGAAGTACTGACAAATACTTGGGTAATCAACATATTAATGTGCAGATCAGTGGGGAACATTCTCGGATAGCCTTCAAAGACTATTTTGCCTTTATGGATTATGATTAACCCATTGACTTCTACTTGCTGGATATAATCATTTAAAGAAAGCCCACCTCCTTTTTCTAAGTCGTCAGAGGTAAGGAAGTTCTTTACATCGGTTCTTGGTGTCTCTTCTAGAATTTTAGGTGTGTCCGATCTCAGTATCCGTGAGTGGTTCCCTATTTCTGAGACGTTTAAGTAGTAATACCGTTCCAGATCTCCATATACGGTCCAGTCACCACCATCGTAGATGTGCTTATGGAAGGCGTAAGTTTCTTCTTTGGTAAATCCAGAATAGTTATACGTTTCATATTTTGCACGTGAAGTGCCTGCCGCATCAGCGTCTTTCTTTATCTCGTTTTTACACGATGTAAGAAGGAGTGTTAAAAGCAATAGTGGAAGTATATTCTTGATGATTTTCATTGTTTATTGATGATTGATGCCACAATAGGATTTGGTAGAAAGTGCTTCATGAAATAGCGTTTATAGCAGGAGTAATTAAATCTGGAGTAAAAGTAGGAAGGGTAGAGGAGCCGTGCTTCCGTCTTGTCACGGCTTATGCCCCTCTTGTCAATAAGGGCTTGGGAACCACGCTGAAAGGGCTCAACTTACCATAGAAAGGCAGGTTGTTCCCGTGGTTAAGTTCTTAGAAGGGATGGAGTTTAGTGGGTATCAGAAAAGCCTTGGGTAAAAACATGGAACAATTTTAATCTAAGAATCCACAGTTATCCGATACAAGATGGCGTGGACTGAGGACTTTTTAATTATTTTTGTGATTCTTAAAAACGAATAATATCGCACCGTCATCACCTTTAACTAAAAAATGGTTCTGGATAGTCTGCTCGATCTATTCCCTCTTAATGATTTTAGCATCTATCAAGCTTTATTCATTGGTGCTGTTAGGAAAATTAGACAAGTTCGAATGGGATACCGTATTTGAGTTTATCATCCCCACACACCTTATTGTCGTTTTACTATCAACGCTTACTTTTAAAATATACAGCCGTTTTAAAGACCATGACTTTAGAAAGGTATGGATGCAGTATCTGTTTTACTCCATCCTTGTAGGGTTGCTTTATGGCTTTCTATACCATACTTTTTTAATGACGAATTGGTATTTTTTTGACAGCAGTGAAGAGCATATTTCGTTTGTCAATATGCTGAAGCGGTTTTATAAATTTGTAATATCTTCTTCCATTACAGGGGTTGTACATTTCTGGGCAATCACTATTTTATTTTTTGCCCTTGATTTTTATGATCAATTTAAAGATCAATCCTACCGATCTATCCAGCTGGAGTCTCAGCTCAATGATTCTAAATTGCAGAACCTAAGGATGCAACTTAATCCGCATTTCTTATTCAATGCGCTTAATACGGTTTCGATGATGGTTAGGAAGGATAAAAAATCTCCTGCCATCAATATGATTTCTGGAATAAGTGATTTATTGAGATCAAGCTTGAATATGAGCAATGAGCAGTTCATTTCCTTTAAGGAAGAAGTGGAACTCTTAAAGAAGTATCTACACATCGAAGAACAGCGCTTTAGTGATCGGTTGAAAGTTGAGTACGACATCGACGAAAATGTCTGGGGTGTAAAGGTGCCTAACTTGCTCCTGCAACCATTGGTAGAAAATGCTTTAAAGTATGGCGTGGAGCACAACATCAACGAAGCCTACATCTTAATATCTGCTGTGGAACACAATGAACGCTTGCAACTAAAGATTTATAACAAAGGGAATTTATTGCAACTTCCCGTCACAGAGGGAATAGGCTTGAAGAATACGAGATCCAGATTGGAGATATCTTATCCTACGTATTATTTCAACTTGGACAATGCGGAAGATGCGTCTGGGGTAGTCGCTACGATAGAAATACCATTGCATCATGATTAAGACCATCATTATAGATGACGAACCAGAGGCAAGGGAAGGGATAAGTTCCCTTATAGGAAATGACCTAGATCTGGATATAGTGGCTGTGTGTAAGAATGGGTTAGAAGCGATAGAAGCCATAAATAAGTTTGACCCAGACCTTGTTTTTCTAGACATCCAGATGCCGGAAATCAATGGTTTTGAAGTATTGAATAGCATCGATAAGAAAATCCCGTACATAATATTTGCCACGGCATTTGATGAGTATGCTTTGAAGGCATTTGAGATACATGCGCAGGATTATTTATTAAAACCTTTCACGGATGAGCGGTTTAATGCCGCAGTATTAAGGGCTAAGACATCTATTAAAAAAGACCTTGCGGCAAGCACCCGTCAGTTATCGGATTTACTAGAAGCGTATCGCAAGGAGAAAATCACCATATCTAGTGTAGGTGAAGTCATTGTAAAGAATGACCCAGAATGGAACCGAATTGTGATTAAGGCTTCAGGAAAAATCATCTTCGTAGAGTTGAACGATATAGAGATGATAGAAGCATATGAAAACTATGTAAAGGTACATGTAAAGGACAGGTTTCATCTAGTCAGGGAAAGCATGAAATCTATGGAGTCAAAACTGACTAATAAACATTTTATAAGGATTCATAAATCTTACATTGTGAATATGAATCATGCTTCAGAGCTGACCCATAAGTATAAGGGAGATTATTCCTTGAAGTTATTGTCAGGTCGTATGATTAAGGTATCTAGAAAGTATACTTCGAATTTGAAAAATTTTATTTGACGGAAGCCGTCGGAGAAGATGTTTAAAATAGGGTAGTGGTTCTTTCTTTTGTACCGCTATATACTTGGTTCTCAGCTGGCTTTTTCATTTTCCATTTTCAGGATAAATCTTTCTATCTGTCTTCTGTGTCTTAAAATATGAACGATGGCATGTTCGTACAGTTGTTCGACATCATAGATCTGTCCCCACCGTACTTTAAACTTTTTACTTGAGTCATATTCTTCAAGCTTTATGGTAGGGTAGTCCTCGAATAATTTTTCGTTATAGGCAAACATATGATCTAAAGCGGCTGCGTATTCGTTTGTTGTGGTGAGCATTTCTTTCTTGAAATACTGTACACTTTCACCTAGTGATTTCCGTATTTCAACAACATAGGTATATCCTGATTCAACGACGTGGCTTAGAATGGATTGAATAGATTTACAATCTTCATCATTGGTTTCTGCATCCACTATTTTAGTCAATTCAGATGTCGTCAAGGTTGAAATCACTTCCTTAAGTTCTTGTACACTTTTTTCATATTCGTCTAGTAAGGCTCCTATTGCGCCATTGGTTCTGTAATTTGTTTTCATGGGAGTGGTTTTAAATTATTAATTGGAGTATTTTTTGGTGGTAGTCTTCAAAAGAATATATAAGTGTTATCAAGGAAAAATTAAAAGTTAAAGATGGGGCTTTACATAGGACAGCTTGTTATTAGGTTTTTTTATTTACGAATATACTTTGAAACAGGATGTTCAGGTTCAAATCTTTCAAATTCATGTAAGAATTCCTTTCTTATTTTCTTCCAATTTCCAAGTATTGAGTCTCTCACATTATCTCTTTTAATTTCATCAATTTTACCAAAACCCATTTCAAAATATTGATTATAAATTTCCTTTATTGGTTCAAACGGATACAAACCAATCTTTCCATCTCTTTCCCCAACATTTTTATATGTTGCTCGTATTTGATCAATTGCTATCCCAATATTCTTTAAATTTTTTCTGTATATGGGTTCTTCTATATTTTCACTATAAGTAGAATGGGTAGCGTCGTTTACAACATTTACAAGTAGGTTCCATAGCTTTTTTTTTGTTTCAATGAATGCTCTTCTGTTGTTGAAACAAAAGCCTAAATATCCAAGCGGTATTGCAAATATTAGAGGAATCAAATCTTTGAGTGTACTATAGATTTTTTGTCCTTCCGTATTGTCAACTACTTTAAGTATTATAG
>CAZFJO010000247.1:0-5802 GCA_964518915.1 uncultured Saprospiraceae bacterium | reverse complement strand
GATTATATCAATCATTTCGAATCAGGAGATCCTAGATTGGATGCCAGTGTAATTTTTCTCAACGAGGTATTGAATGGTGTAACCATAATAGGCAGTAGCTTGACAACAGATACTATAAGAGAAGATGGTGCAATCGTTGAAATAGAGTGCTACAACCAGAAGGTTTATGTTGAAAATGCAATAGCCACTCAAGAAAACTGGGGCCACAATCGTAGAATTATTCGATATGCGGACGTCTTACTAATGGCTGCAGAATCTAGTAACGAATTAAACGATCCTCTTCGAGCTTTACGATATGTCAACTTAATAAGAGCGAGAGCGAGAGCAAATGAGGATGTATTACCTGACTACACGACTACAGACAAGGACAATCTGCGATTACTCATATGGAAAGAGAGACGATCTGAATTAGGATTTGAAACATTAAGGTTTTTCGATCTGAAACGACAAGGAAGAATGACTGAGGTCCTGGGTCCTCTTGGATTTATGAATGGAAAAAATGAATTGTTGCCCATACCCCAACAGGAAATTGACCTCTCAGAAGGTATGATGCAACAGAACCCTAATTGGTAAAATAAATTTCTTTACGCTTTAATACAAAGCAATAAACATGAATGAATTCTTAATAAAAAATTTAATAGTATGATTATCAACAATCTAAAAGCTTCAATTGTAATATTGTTTACAACAGGACTTTTCATATTAGCTTGTAGCGATGACAATCCTGAACCTATGGAAAATCCGATGTTCAACTTATTAAGTCTGTCTGCTGATGGCATCGACTTAGCTGGAGTTAATGCAGCCATTGATGTACCTGAAGATGCCGTAATTACAGCTACTTTTTCTACTCCTGTAAATGCTTCCTCAGCAACTAATTCCAATTTCCTTATTTCTAATTCTGATTCTGGAGAAACTGCGGATTACTCGGTAACTGCTTCAGGGTCTGTAGTAACCATTACTCCTACAGCCGGTTGGGATGCTGGTTCTAGATTCAACATTTCACTTTCGAATTCCATATCAGGTACTAATGGTGTCGCATATAGTGGAAATGATTTAAGTTTCAGGACAGCAGGCATATTTGTTCCGATGTCTGATGCTCAAGTTCTAGCCATTGACTTTGATGGTTCAAGCGCAGTAGATGAAGCAGGAGGACTAACTGTTAATACAGTAGGTACACTCTCATATACTGAAGATAGAAGAGGAACTGCTAATGGCGCAGCTTACTTTGATGGACAAGGAAACCTTGTGGAAATTTCAGGAAGCGATGACTTGATTCCAGGGTCAGCAACCATTAGTTTCTGGTTTAAATCAGATTTATCTGACTACGATGGTGGAGCTGACACCGGAAACCCTCAGACCAGATTCGTCATGGGCTTGGGCGTAGAACGAGGATATTTTCTTGAAATCGGTCGTCGATCTAACGACCCTTCTGCCGACGCATATGGAGAGACCTTTCTAAAATATGCTACGAACCATGTTAACATAGGAAACAATGGTAGTGCTGTGCCCAAGGCAACTGCGTGGTCAGAAATTAATTCCCAGATTAATGTCAACTACAGTGTTGATGATATGCAGAGCGGGTGGAGTTTCTCTATAGATGAACTTCGTCAAGACCCACCCAATCGAGATTTTGTCACAAATCAAACGATGGGAAAATGGACGCATTTAGTATTGGTTTTCGACGCTACAATGCAAACAAAGACATTTTACATAGATGGTGAAAAATGGGCAACCTTCACTTGGTTAAATAGCGGAACAGACTGGTTGTTTTCTGATTTAAGTTTAAAAACTGAAAACAATGATGGCTCTGCTGTTGAGGGAATAGTTCCTACCCTTGCATTAGGATTTGCAGGAGCACAGAACAATACGTCGACAGGATGGGCCAATTGGGAAACCCATAACGCAAATCCAGCTGAAAGTAAAAAATTCTTTAAAGGGGCGATTGACCAATTTAGAATTTTCGATATCTCATTGAGTGATGCTGATGTCTCAGAATTATATAATAATGAAAAATAAGTTTTAAATGCGCGACTAGCCCTTCACTTTTAAGATTTCCACCAAACTGTCTATCTAAAGTGAAGTGGCTAGTCTTCTTTAGTACGATAACTACATGAATAAATGCATATTCTAATCTGCAGACTTCAATTGGAAAGAATGAAGTCTGCAGAAATTGCAGAACAAGCACAATACTACTTAATATTTTATGAAGACTTATACATTCTTTTTTCTTGTTATAGTTCTCATCTCATGTAGTTCTCCAGAATTACCAGGAATAAAAATGCCGATAGAATCAAAGATGCAGCTTACATCTATCCATATCGGAACTACTGAATTATCATTCAACGAACAAAATTTACTCCTTCCGATCAATGAACCAATTGTATTAAGGTTCAATAAAACATTAAATAGAAGCTCTGTAAAGAATGCAGTAATGCTTCTTGATGAAAACAATGAAATTGTTGATGGGGCTATTACCTTTTTAGATGAAGATATGACGATATCTTTCATATCCCGTTCTCCGCTTTCAGAAAACGAAACGCACGAAATAATTATAACTGAAGCGCTGACAGGTAGTGAAGGAGAAACTTTTCAAGGGTTAAGAATCACCTTTTCCACCTTATATTCCCCTCTGAGTATCATAGGCTTAAAAATAGCTGATAAGGATATAAATCTTATGGATAGAATTCAAGACATAAATTTTATGCCAAGGTTCTTAATTACTTTTTCAGATACAATTGAGGCATCCATAATAGCAAGCCACACACTAATAAAATCGAGCAATAAAAGTTTTAGCTTCTACTTAGAACAAGTAGATGAAAGAACCATAGAATTAATAACTACAGAACCATTGAATGATCTCAGTAAACATTTTCTAAAAATAGACACAAGTCTAGGGATGGTACTTGAAAGAGAATTCGATGGCTTAAATTTTTCTTTCTTTACGGCACTTGATACTTCCCCAAAATTCCCAAAGATAGATGATGAATCGCTTCTTACAAAGGTACAAGAAAAGACCTTTAAATATTTTTGGGACTTTGGGCATCCCACTAGCGGATTAATACGTGAGCGGAATACATCAACTGAAACCGTTACTAGTGGCGGTACAGGTTTTGGCATAATGGTTATCATCGTAGGTATAGAGAGAGGTTTTATAACAAGACAAGAAGGAATCGATAGACTTAAAAAGATGATCGATTTTTTATCAAAAGCTGATCGTTTCCATGGTGTTTGGCCTCATTGGTTAAATGGCAAAACAGGTAAGGTTATTCCATTTAGCTCTAAAGATGATGGTGCTGACTTGGTAGAAACAAGTTACTTAGCGATGGGGTTACTTACAGCAAGGCAATATCTAGATAAAAATAATTCAGAAGAGAAACAATTAATAGAAAAAATAACTTCACTTTGGGAAGGGATAGAATGGAACTGGCATACCCAGGATAATCAATCTGTCCTTTACTGGCACTGGTCTCCTAATTTCGAATGGGAAAAAAACCTCAAGATTAGTGGATATAATGAAGCTCTCATTACATACATTCTAGCTGCTTCATCTCCGACTTTTTCAATCGACCCACTGGTCTATCACAATGGCTGGGCTCGAAATGGTGATGTCAAGAATGGAAATTCATACTTCGGCATAGATCTACCTCTGGGTAATCAAGCTTATGGTGGACCTCTTTTTTTCGAGCATTATACATTCTTAGGAATAGACCCTAGAAACCTGAAAGATCGATATTCTAACTATTGGGATCAAGTTGTAAATCACACATTAATAAATCGATATTATTGTATTGATAATCCTAAAAATTACATCGGGTACGATGCATCATGCTGGGGTCTTACCGCTAGCGATGGAAATAATGGATACTCTGCGCATTCTCCGACTAATGATCGAGGAGTAATCACCCCGACAGCAGCAATCTCTTCATTCCCTTTCACCCCTGAAGAATCCATGGAAGCTCTTCATTATTTTTATTATACAATAGGAAACAGGATCTGGAAGGATTATGGATTTGTCGATGCATTTAATTTTACAGAAGGATGGGTAGCATCATCGTTTTTAGCCATTGACCAAGCTCCAATTATAATAATGATCGAAAATCATCGCTCTGGACTATTGTGGGATTTATTCATGTCAGCTCCTGAAGTACAACTAGGCCTTAACAGACTGGATTTCACTTTTTAATACAACTTAATACTAAATCGACTCTCGTGATCAAAGTAAATCATACTCACTTCTTGCTTATTGCTTTACCTGCTTTTTTATTCCTTCAGTGTTCGTTTAATAGTTCCAGTGATACTCTATCACATAAACATGAATACGTAAATAACAAAACGAAATATAAAGATCACCCATTACTTGACACGGTACAATTACAGACGTTTAATTACATGTGGGAAGGTGCTGAACCAATATCTGGAGCTGCCCCAGAGAGAATCCACATGGATGACATCTATCCTCAACACAAAAAAAGTATAGTTACTTCTGGAGGAACTGGTTTTGGGATTATGGCCATCATTGTAGGGATCAAAAGAAATTTCATAAGTCGATCGCAAGGATTTAATAGAATAGACAAGATTGCCAAATGGCTAGAAAAAGCTGAACGACATCATGGAGCATGGTCTCATTGGATGAATCCTGATGGAAATACTATTCCTTTCAGTAAGCATGACGATGGAGGAGATCTAGTAGAAACAGCCTTCCTTGCGCAAGGGCTTATTACAGCCCGCCAATATTTTAGATCAGGTAACTTAGCTGAACAAAAACTTGCCAAACGGCTGAACAAGCTATGGGAAAGCATCGAGTGGTCTTGGTATACAAGAGGTGAAAATGTATTGTACTGGCATTGGTCTCCTAATTATGATTGGAAAATGAATTTTGCAGTTAGGGGATATAATGAATGTACCATCATGTATATTTTAGGTATTGCATCACCCACATTTGGAATTAATCCTGAAGCATTTCATGAAGGTTATATGCGTAATGGAGAAATCATTACTGACCGAACTCTATATGACATTCCAACCATACTAGACCATTATGACACGGCAGACGATCCTGTCGGCCCATTATTCTGGGCACACTATTCTTTTCTCGGTCTAAATCCACAAGGGCTTAAAGATCAATATGCGGATTACTGGAATCTCAATGTTAATCATGCTAAGATCCACCATGCTCATTGCAGTATAAACCCTTATAGTTATAAAGGCTATTCTGAAAATTGTTGGGGGTTGACATCAAGTTATTCCATGAAAGGATACTATACCCATAAACCAACTGCAGATCTAGGAGTCATTACGCCAACTGCTGCTTTAAGCTCAATGCCTTATACTCCTTACGAGAGTATCCAATTTCTAGAACATTTATACAACAATCACCGCAACTTAATTGGGGAATACGGGCCTTATGATGCGTTCAGTTTACAATCTAATTGGCATCTACCTCGGTACTTAGCTATCGATCAATTACCCATATCCGTGATGATCGAAAATTATAGGTCAGGTTTATTATGGGAATTATTTATGTCCGCCCCTGAAATACAGAAAGCAATAGACCATATAGGGATGACATATGAAAAAATCGAAGAATTGTGATGCTTGTAGAAAAACATCTTTAATTATAAATCCAATGCTCTTTCATAATCTAAATCATAAAAAACACCTCGATGTATAAAACCTAAATTCCATTGTACAATTTTTTCATTTTCTAAAAGTAATAAACTACTCAACTTCATTTCTATAATATGAAATTCAACAATTCTATTCCTTTTATTCTACTGTGCATATTCAATCTTTCCTTTAGCA
>CAZFJO010000246.1:0-5824 GCA_964518915.1 uncultured Saprospiraceae bacterium | reverse complement strand
CAATATATTTTTATATCCCAGCTCATCTGCTCTCTTAACAATTGCACTTGTATTCTTCCAAGTGCTTTTATACTTGTCAGGCATGGTACCGAGAAAATCGGTGTCACCATTGCAGAGCGGAGCAAACCACGATATCTCAGCGCCATTCACTTCTCTAGAAAAAGGATCTATCATAGTTGTAATATTATGAAAAGGGTAGGAAATAAAGATCCTGCTCTCGATAATTATTTTAGGAAAGATCTATTCTTATATGGAAAGTTAAGCAACAAGTACTTAAATGATGGTTTGGAGTAAAATTTTCATTTTTTTCATTTTTCATTCATGTTTTAAGTTTAACATCAAATAAGAAAGAAAATATGTATAACTGACTGGTCAATAGGAAGTAGAATATTTATCATTTTAAATATGATATTCGATCCATTCTTGTCATCCTGTATTCCTATGTAAGTACTTGATAATAAGCACATTAGTTTTTTGTACAGAATTAAAATTTGGCTTAATTTTGGATTTTAACATTTTAATTAAATAGTCTAAAAATCCCCATGATGATCCGATTAATCTTATTGATTTTTGTGTTGCCTTGTGCATTAATAGGTCAGGATAATATCTGTGACCCTATGACAAGCCATGTTGAAAATTTACAGGCTAACAGTGGCTCTTTTCCTGCTCATCCTTCGTTAGTATTTTCTGGACAGTCTTTTAAAGCCCCTGCGGAGGGAGCAACAATAGCTGGTATTAAAGTTTTCTTCTCCTTTTTAAGAGAAGGAGTAACTGTACCACTTACACTTTATCAAGGATTGGTTCCTCCAAGTGGTGGCAGTCAATTGATATCATCTTATACACTGCTTGGAACAGGAAGTTTTACGAATAATACTGGATCAAATATATTCCCAGATAATAATGATTTACTTGCTAGGGAAAATGGATATTCCGTATGTTTTGAATTTGATAGCCCTGTTGACTTGACTGCAGATGGAGATTACTTCTTTTTGGTAGGTACCAGTTGTGACGATCCTCAGCAAACCTGTAGTGTTGGGTTTATGGCACAATTTGATAACCCTTATCCAGACGGTACTTCTTTAGATGGAAGTGCGGACAGAGTATCTAGCTTTCGGCTACAAAATGATTTAAGATTTTCGGTTTATTCAGGTTTTTGTGATGATGAAATCCCATCCGTAGTAGCTAATGATGTTACTGTTAATGTTGGTACTACAGGAACCACAAGTCTCACTCAGGCAGATATCAATGCGATAGCAGCGGGGACTACGGACAATTGCCCGAATTTTTTATCATATTCTATTTCTGAAGGTCAGACGGAATATACTTGTGCAGATGATGGAAGGGTGGTCCGAGTCACCCTAAGAGCTATGGATGGATGTGAAAATGTAGCCACTGAAAATGCTATTGTAACGATAAATTGTAAAGACCCGACTCCCCTCACATTAGAATCAGGGAACACACTTACCTTTATGGACCCTTGTAGTTGTGATGACCCATTAAATTGTGATGAAGGAGGTATTACTTATTTCCATGATACACTGGTTGTAATGACTGGAGGAGTAAGCGGATTAAGTATTACTACTGCCCCAGGAGCGACCGACTTTTTTATCGATGTTTCCTGCAGTGGAGGTGCTCTTACAGCTGATCCTGGAGGTACACTTATACCAGAGGATCCTATAGGATCTGGAATATATAGACTGGAGTTTTGGAGGCCTTCAGGGAGTATTCCTACCATTTCTGTGATTGAAAGTGGAATGACAACAGCAGTGCCTATGGTTACCTTCGAACCAGCATGTACTCAAGAAGCATGTGCAGCAACTATTCCTACATTATCCCAGTGGTCTATAATTTTATTAGCTCTACTATTAACTATACTGAGTGTGATATTTATAAAGCAGAGGTCTGAAGATCTTACTGTTCTCACTGATTAATTCTCGATCAATAAAATAAAAAAGGGCAACACCGTTCGGTGTCGCCCTTTTTTATTATTACTCTATATATAGATTAATATCTATAATATTCTGGCTTGAATGGCCCTTCTTTAGCGACTCCGATGTAGGAAGCTTGATCTTCTGTCAATTCGTCCAGTTCCACACCGATTTTAGCTAAGTGCAATCTAGCTACTTTCTCATCTAAGTGCTTAGGTAGCATGTATACTTTGTTTTCATACTTGTCCGTATTCTCCCATAATTCTAACTGGGCGAGCACTTGATTGGTAAACGAGTTACTCATCACGAATGATGGATGACCAGTAGCGCATCCTAGATTAACCAATCTACCTTCCGCCAGGACGATCACATCCTTTCCTTCTATGTTGTATAAATCTACTTGAGGTTTAACCTGTACCTTGGTGTCTCCATAAGCACTGTTTAACCACGCCATATCGATTTCATTATCGAAGTGCCCGATGTTACAGACAATGGCTTTGTCTTTTAAATTACGGAAGTGTTCTTCCTTGATGATGTCCTTATTTCCCGTAGCAGTAACAACTATGTTGGCTTCAGGAATGGCATTGCTTATCTTCTTAACAGCGAATCCATCCATGGCAGCTTGTAGTGCACAGATTGGATCTATTTCAGAAACGATAACTCTACATCCAGCACCTCTTAATGAAGCAGCAGATCCTTTTCCTACATCTCCATAACCAGCGACAACAGCTACTTTTCCAGCCATCATAACATCCGTTGCTCTTCTGATGGCATCTACTAGAGATTCTTTACAACCATACTTGTTGTCGAACTTAGACTTGGTTACTGAGTCATTGATATTGATAGCAGGAATCGGAAGGGTTCCTTTCTGAACCCTTTCATACAATCTATGTACACCTGTTGTAGTTTCTTCTGATAGTCCTTTTATGTTTTCAACCAACTCTGGGAATCTATCCAGAACCATATTCGTTAAATCACCACCGTCGTCAAGAATCATGTTAAGTGGTTGATTGTCCTTAAAGGCAAATAGTGTCTGCTCGATACACCAATCGAATTCTTCTTCATTCATTCCCTTCCATGCGAATACAGGTACACCACTTGCTGCTATAGCAGAGGCTGCATGATCTTGAGTAGAAAAGATATTACAAGAAGACCAGGTAACTTCTGCACCTAATTCAACCAATGTTTCTATCAATACGGCAGTCTGAATGGTCATATGTAGGCATCCCGCAATTCTTGCTCCAGCCAGAGGCTTACTCTCACCATATTCTTCTCTTAATGCCATTAATCCTGGCATCTCAGCTTCAGCAAGATCCATTTCTATTCTGCCCCAATCGGCAAGATTGATGTCTTTAACTTTATAATTATTCGTTTCTACCATATCAGTTATATTGTCTGTTGCTAATTATTATGATTTCAGGCTGCAAAGATAGTTTTTTACCACTAATCTAAGCGCTTTATACGGAACAGATTAGGCATGAAAAATGTTTATAATTCTGGTATAGAATATGCAATATATAATACCTAAATTGACTGTCTGTAAGATAACAGATATCGCTATGAAATAAACGGAGGTAATTTGTACATTTGTAGCCCATTGTTTAATCCATAAAAAACGACTATGGCATTTGATATTGAAATGTTGCGTAAGCATTATGAAACGTATGCTGATAAAGTAGATGCAGCGAAAAAAGAACTTGGTAGACCATTATCCATGGCTGAGAAGATCCTTTATGCTCATCTTCATCCAGACTCTCCACTTAAGAATTATGAGAGAGGGAAAGACTATGTTTTCTTTAATCCTGATAGAGTAGCTATGCAAGATGCAACGGCACAGATGGCTTTGTTGCAATTCATGATGGCTGGAAAAAGTAAAGTAGCTGTTCCGAGTACGGTTCATTGTGACCACCTTATACAAGCTAAGGTAGAAGCTGCTGCTGATCTAAAAGGCGCACTTGATATCAATTCAGAAGTATATGATTTTTTAGAATCTGTATCGGATAAGTATGGGATAGGATTCTGGAAGCCAGGTGCAGGAATTATCCACCAGGTAGTTCTTGAAAACTATGCCTTCCCAGGAGGTATGATGATCGGTACCGATTCTCATACAGTGAATGCTGGCGGTCTAGGTATGGTTGCTATCGGTGTCGGTGGAGCAGATGCTGTAGATGTAATGGCAGGAATGGCGTGGGAACTAAAAATGCCTAAACTTATCGGTGTAAAACTTACGGGTTCGCTTAATGGATGGACTTCTGCCAAAGATGTAATCCTTAAGGTCGCGGGTATCGTTTCTGCTAAAGGAGGTACAGGATGTATCGTAGAATACTTCGGAGAAGGTGCAGACAGCATGTCATGTACAGGTAAAGGAACCATCTGTAACATGGGTGCAGAAATCGGTGCAACGACTTCTACTTTCAGCTATGATGATTCTATGTCTAGATACCTCAGAGCAACGGGTAGAGCAGAGGTAGCAGATCTAGCCGATGAAATTGTCCCTTATCTACGAGGAGACGATGAAGTATACGCAGATCCTGACAAGTACTTTGACCAAGTTATAGAAATAGATCTATCAACGCTTGAACCATTGGTTAATGGTCCTTTTACGCCAGATCTTGCCACTCCGATAAGTAAGCTTGCAGAAGCTGCTGAGAAGAATGGATGGCCGACGGATTTAGAATATTGCTTGATCGGATCGTGTACGAATTCTTCATATGAAGATATCGCACGTTCTGCATCTATCGTAGAACAAGCACTAGAACATGGAATAAAGCCTGGTTCACAATTAACCATTACGCCTGGATCAGAACAAGTAAGATATACCATCGAGCGAGATGGAATGATCGATACATTTGAGAAATTAGGGGCACAAGTATTCGCTAATGCATGCGGACCTTGTATCGGACAGTGGGATAGAGCAGGTGCAGATAAAAAAGAAAAGAATAGCATCATACACTCGTTCAATAGAAACTTCTCTAAGCGTGCGGATGGAAATCCGAACACGCATGCTTTCGTAGCTTCTCCAGAATTGGTGACAGCGATTGCCTTAAGTGGGAAGCTAGGTTTTAATCCGCTGACAGATACCCTGACTAACGATAAGGGAGAACAAGTAAAATTGAATCCACCTAAAGGAGATGAATTGCCTTCTAAAGGTTTCGATGTAGAAGATGCTGGATACAATGCTCCTGCAGAAGATGGAAGTGGAATTACAGTGAGCGTTAATCCTGAAAGCAACAGATTACAACTGTTGACACCTTTCGTTCCGATTACGAAGGACGATGTGACAGATATGCGTGTCTTGATCAAGGTGAAAGGTAAGTGTACAACAGATCATATCTCTATGGCTGGACCATGGCTTAAATATCGTGGACATCTAGAGAATATCTCTAACAATTGCTATACAGGAGCCATTAACTTTTTTAATGATCGTGCTAATCATGTATTAAATTATACGACTAATGATTACATGGTTGTACCGGATTCTGCAAGAGCTTACCAAGCTAAGAATGTAGGGACAGTAGTATTCGGGGAAGAAAACTTAGGAGAAGGTTCTTCTCGTGAGCACGCAGCAATGGAGCCTAGATTTTTAGGAGTCCATGCTGTAATCGTAAAATCATTTGCGAGAATCCATGAGACCAACCTTAAGAAACAAGGCATGCTCGCACTGACATTTGTCAATAAGGATGATTTCAATCTTGTAAGACAAGATGATGTAGTGACGATTAAGGGATTTGATGAGATGGCTCCAGGAAAGAACTTAGTTATCAGACTGGACCATCACGATGGTACCAACGATGAGTTCGAAGTAGCACATACTTATAATCAAGCACAGATAGACTGGGTGAGATCAGGTTCTGCCTTGAATAAAATCAGAGAAGAATTAAAGAATGCGTAAGCAT
>CAZFJO010000245.1:0-5904 GCA_964518915.1 uncultured Saprospiraceae bacterium | reverse complement strand
GCGTTGAGAAAATATCGAAAGAAAAATCAGAAGCTTATTTTCACGCTAGACCACGAGGGAGTCAGATCGGAGCATGGACATCCTATCAGAGTCAGATAATCCAGAATAGAGGAGTTTTAGAAAATAGGCTTGAAGCATTAAAAGAAAGATTCAGTAATGTTGAAAAAATTCCGTTTCCCGATTTCTGGGGTGGCTATAGAATTGTCCCAACCAAGATTGAGTTCTGGCAAGGAAGGGAGAGTAGACTCCATGATCGGATAGTATATAAAAGGGAAGACGTTGAATGGGTTAGAAATAGATTATCACCTTGATTAGATTCTATGCGCATGCTGTGAATAAAAAAGAACACCCATTTATGGTGAAAAAAAGAGGCCATAGCGCAATGCTATAGCCTCTTTTTTTACGAATTGTTCGGCACTTTTTTATTCCCAGTATATCAATTCTCCTATCCGTTTTTTTAGATCGTTAGGGTCAGAAGCTACTTGTAACATCATGATACAGATCATATTGTTAACAGGGTCTATCGTAAACCAAGTTCCATATATACCTGACCATCCATAAGCACCCATTCCAGCCTCCGATTCAGGATCTGTATTTATCCCGAAACCTAGTCCGAAACCGAAACCTTCTTCATGAAACTTGTCTCCCACGTGATCGGTAATCATGTTGCGTACGGTCTTCTTCTGAAGAATTCTCGTGCCATTAAGCTCTCCATAATTCAGAAGCATTTTGCAGAATTGTAAGTAGTCGTATGAATTAGAATATAGGCCATGTGTTCCTCCGAATACTGTATTGTTCTGATAAGGTGGTGACCATATAGACTTGATGAAGTTGCCTTCGTCATTTTTCTGATAGACGATGCTGGCATCACTTAAGTGCTCATCTGATATGTTATATCCAGTAGCTGTCATACCCAGTGGATCGAAGATGTGCTCTTGTAAGTACTTGTCCAAGGGCATATCTGAAACGGTTTCAACAAGTAATGCAAGGACATCTGTTGCTGAACTATAAATCCATTTTTCCCCAGGTTCCGCCAGTAATGGAAGTGGTGAAAATGCTTTAACCCGAGATGCTATTGTCTGATGTGGCGTCATAAAGAGTTTCATAAAGTACTCCCGATTTAGCGGAGACTGACCGAAACCATGAGAGAGACCTGCTGTATGGGTAAGCAGATGTCGCACCGTTATAGGATTCTTGACAGCATATGTAGAATCAGAAGTCTTACCATCTACGGATACTACTTGATCTGCTAAAAAAGGAAGATGGATAGAGATAGGATCTTCTAGGCTTACTTTACCTTGCTCTACCAGTTGCATAGTTGCTACACTGACGATGGGTTTCGTCATAGACGCTATGGCAAATAGGTCATTCTTATCCATAGGAATTCCTTCCTTGATGTCCCTCATGCCATAGGCATCATGCAGGAGCGTTTTTCCATTTTTATAAATCAGACATACCGCACCAGGCACTCTATTCTTTTTCACTAAACGCTCAAAGAAAGTTGAGACATGTGAGAAATGCTTCCTCTGAGATACCTCCTCATAATCCGATGACATTAAGTTGTCATCTTGTCCTCGAAGCGGAGAACTTACCATGATTAAAGCAGTTGCGAGAAATAAAGAATAAAATGTATGCATAGATTTTTTATGTGGACTCATATGTGGATTTATAAAGTGATTATTCAACTATGTTAAGGCCCATCTGCTTCATGGTTGTTCCTGATTTGTTCAATTGAGAATCGATGCTTTTTAGTTGGGAAATGATCGGATCGAGTTCTGCCTTGACGATGTCCATAGAATTCTTGTGAGAAGGATTAGGACCATAGGTGGCATTCGTAACTCCGAGCGTAATAAATCCGATTCTCTCGCTGATGGTAGGGGCGTTTTTTTCACCGATTTGGTTTCTAGCAGGACTGCCATTAAGGGTTCTGTCTATAGTTGTCAGTTCTTTCTTGATTTTGATTAGATCACTGCCCACTGTCTGATCTAGTTTAGGAGACAATTGCAGCGCCTTCATCATGTTGTCAACTTTCTTTTTCTGGTCACTTAACATCATGTAAGCCTTAGACAAGTCTACATTTACATCTTCTAGTTGGGCCCAGAAATCAACGGTCTGATCAGGACTAGATCCAGGCAGGGCTCCTTCTCGCATTCTTTCTATTTCGACATTAACTGGGCCACTAAGCATGGACATGGTTCCATTTTCTTCTTTATAAAGAGACGCTTCATATGTTCCAGGAGCTACCATGTATCCCGATGCATCTGTAGAAATTCTACCGTCTAGTTTTAGTGGCTCCTTGCTCATAGTCGTCAGGTCCCAGACCACTCGATGTGTTCCCTTACTATGTGGCGCCTTTATGCGTTTCAGTAGGTTGCCAGACTGGTCTGATATGGTTACCCAGAACTGTACTGGAACCTCATCATTTTCAGCATCGATGGCATCGTAGCCTGGAAACGGAATGTTCTGCTTGTTTTTCTTGAGTTCTTTTTCTTTTTCTTTACGTAGATCGGCAGTGCTTTTGTATTCGCCATTGACATGGTACGTGATGACCGCTCCGAATGGAGGATTGTCCGCCACATAATAATCGGCCCCTTGGTTGCCTTTTCCGCCGAAGCCTACGCCTGGTCTTTCCATGTACCACCATGCTTTTCTTCCTCCATATAAAGACGCTTCTGCTGTCATGTTGGTGTTATCCATTTGCCGGAGAGCGCTATAATCATCTAGAATATAGAATCCCCTTCCGAAGGATGCAGCCACAAGGTCGTTCTCCCTTTTCTGGATTGCAAGGTCTCTAAATGAAATGGTAGGAAGTCCGCCTTTCATCTGAATCCATTTATCGCCACCGTCGAGGGTGCAATAGATGCCGAACTCTGTTCCAAGAAACATTAAGTCCTTGTCCACGTGGTCCTGAACGATCCGCCAGACAAGTGTTTTTTCTGGCAATCCATTTTTTATGGCCGACCATGACCTCCCCTTATCTGTACTCTTCATAAGGTACGGCTTGAAGTCTCCATACTTGTGATTGTCGAGCGCAACATACACAGTGGATGCGTCATGCATGTCTGCCTTGACATCATTGATGAATGCGGTAGCAGGAACACCTGGCATATTTCGTACTTCTATTTTTCTCCAAGTGGTACCTCCGTCTTCCGTTACTTGTAGTATTCCATCATCTGTACCTGCATATACCAGTCCTTCTTTCTGTGGTGATTCTGATAGGGAGGTAATCGTATTGTAATTAGACATGGCGTAAATATCCCACGCGGCATCGTAACTCCATTGCTTACCCATAATAGGTAGTGTGATTCTGTTTTCGTTCTTCGTAAGGTCACCACTTATAGCTGTCCATGAATCCCCACGATCTTCTGATTTCCATACGCGCTGAGAAGCGAAGTACAATCTTGTAGGTTTATGAGGGCTGACCAGAATCGGTGCATCCCAGTTGTATCGTTCATGAGGATCTCCTGCGGCAGGCTGAGGTTTAATATAGACGATCTCACCAGTTGTCTGATCGATTCTACAGAGGTTGCCTTGCTGCCATTCTGAGTATATAATGTCTGGATTTCCTGGTTCGGTGGCTGGCTGATGGCCATCCCCAAATAAAGTGATATACCAATCCCCATTCCGAATTCCATGCACATTGTCTGTCCTCGACGGGCCTCCATGTGTATTGACATCCTGGGTTCCACCGAAGACGTTGTAGAAAGGTTCTGCATCGTCTACAGCTACCTTATAATACTGTGTAATCGGTAAGTTGTCCATAAATCGCCAGTTCTGAGCTAAGTCAAAGCTTTCATAGATTCCTCCATCAGATCCGATTAAAAGATAATCTGGATCGTCACTTCGGAATGCCATAGCATGATTGTCTGAATGCTTGTGTTGCTCATTCAATCTTCTGAAGTTCTTGCCTCCGTCATCAGATACTTGGATCCGTACATCCATTAAGTATATTCTATCGAATGCATGTGGAGATGCATACAATTCTTGATAATAGTGAGGCCCAGTTCCTCCAGATACAGCGTCAGACATTTTCTTCCATGTAGCGCCTTGGTCAGCTGTTCGGTAAACGCCCCCTTTCCTATTGGTCAATTCGATAGCTGCATAGACAACATCAGGATTCTGGGGGCTTATTGCAAGCCCTATTTTTCCCATATCTCCGCCAGGTAGACCACCAGATAATCTATTCCACGATTGGCCACCATCTGTACTTTTATGTATGGCTGTTTCTGGTCCTCCGCCCATATACGCGGCCACAGTTCTGTGCCGTTGCCAGGTTGCAGCATACATCAAGTCTGGGTTTCTAGGATCCACAACGATATCGGTTACGCCAGTCCATGTATTATCTCCCAGGGTTTTAGTCCAGGTTGTTCCTCCATCTTCAGAAGTGTATAATCCTCGTTCTCCACCACTGTTCCACAATGGTCCTTGTACAGCTACAGTAATTTTATCAGAATTGTCAGGATGGATGATGATTTTAGAGATGTGCTGCGATTCTTTTAAGCCCATATTATTCCATGACTTTCCACCATCGGATGACTTGTAGATTCCATCTCCGAAACTGATGTGCCGTCCGCCTACGTTTTCTCCAGTACCGGCCCAGATCACACTGGGATTGCTCGGGTCTATAGTGATGCATCCGATTGAGTATACAGATTGCCCATCGAATAAAGGTGTCCATGTTATTCCAGCATTGTTGGTTTTCCATATTCCACCAGAGGCAACAGCAACATACCACACATTATCATCGTCTGGGTGTATGGCAATGTCGGCAATTCTTCCTGAAGCGAAGGCAGGTCCTATGCTACGGAATTTCATGCCGCTGAGATGAGAAGCTTGCATGGGGTCCTTATCATCATTGCTTTCTTGAGTGGATAGAGGTGTATAGGATATAATTCCTAGGAATAGTAGGAGAAGTAGGTTTTTCATTTCAATTGTATAGAGGTATTTAAAAAAGTCAATTTTTCGAGTGGATTAAAATACGATTTTATGTTAATTAGAGGTGGGAGAAATTAATACTTATAAAATAATTAAGAATCAAGATATCTCAACTTGTAGGGATCATCGTTGTTATTATCAATTATATGGAAGCAGAATCTATTAAAAGGAATTTTCAGATAGGCGTTCACCATGTTTTGTTGATGGTCTTAGTTGCTGGTATGCTAGGCGTAGGAATGATGAAATGTGTAGGGTCTCCGGATGTTATCGAGTCTTTTCAGAGGTGGGGATTACCTGATTGGTCTAGGTATGTTATAGGATTGGTAGAACTTGTGATCGGTGTATGCCTTGTTATTCCGGTAACGAGGAAGTATGCCTTACTCTCTTTATTGCTGCTTATGCTAGGGGCAACAGGAGTCCATATTATACATGCTGAGTACTTGGATTTGATAGGCCCTGGGTTTATCTTATGTGCGGTGATGGCCTTGCTGTGGTTGCGAGATAGGATAAGGTAGTTTTCTTGGAGGGTGTTTTTGTTGGAAGAGAAAAGAATATTATTACTTTTGCAGTCCCATCATCCGCCCGGGTGCTGGAATTGGTAGACAGGCATGGTTGAGGGCCATGTGTCCGTATGGGCGTGCGGGTTCGACTCCCGCTCCGGGCACTCATAATTTTTTTGTAAAAAAAATTATTCGATTCCTTCGCGGGAGTCGAGAAATCCCACCCTTGCGGTCTGCGCAAGGTTCCTTCTCTAAACTGCCTCTGGCAGTTTTCTTCCCTTTGGTCAGAACGTTCAGTCATCGCTCCGGGCACTCATAATTTTTTTGTAAAAAAAAGTAAGAGTGCTGTCAGTAGTCTGTGACTACAGACCTATATCCATCATGCAACATGATGAAGGCCAAAAGGTGGGTCCGCGCAGTTTGTAACTGCGTTACGGAAGGAGTACGTTGATATACATCCTTAGTTGCA
>CAZFJO010000244.1:3771-5949 GCA_964518915.1 uncultured Saprospiraceae bacterium | reverse complement strand
GAGTAAGGAGAATGCGATTACCTTGATTCCTATCGGTGCTTTAATGTTGTATTATCGGGATGGATCGGGCGCGCTTGATAGCATTAAAAAAATCTGGCCTCTGTTTCTATCGACTATTGTGTTTTTAATCATCCGGTATGCTGTAATCGGAGGAGGAATCGGAGACCCACCTATGGAAATGATGAATAATCCGTTCGTGGCATATGAGGATGGATCTTATCGGTTTTTTACAACTGGAGAAAAAACTGGAAGCATATTCTATGCACTGGGTAAGTACATTCAGCTGCTGGTCTTTCCTCACCCTCTGAGCAATGATTATTATCCTCGTCAGATCGGTATGCCTGGATTCAGTGATGCAATGACCTGGATCGGAATGATCGGAATGCTTGGCTTAGGAACATTATCCATCCTGTATTTTAAGAAGAATAAGTGGATTGCATTTTCATGTATATTCATTATATGCACCCTATCGATTTATACGAATGTGCTATTCCCTGTAGGTACTCACTTGTCAGAACGCTTTCTTTTTACCCCTTCGGTAGGATATTGCCTTGCAGTAACTTATGTATTGTCAATTATATATGATAAATTTGGGACATATGTAACTTATGGGTTATTAGGGCTTATTGTCTCGCTTTTTATCGTAAAGACGGTAACGAGAAATCAAGTTTGGAAGAATAACTACACGCTGTATACGACGGATGTGAAAGTTAGTCATTCAAGTGCCAAGGCTCTTAACGCAGCAGCGGGTTCTCTAGTTGATGGGAGTGTATCACTACCAGAGGGTAATGAGCGTACAAGGAATCTTGATCAGGCTATTGAATATGTGGAGAGAGCAACGTCTATACATCCTGCATATAAAAACGCCTGGTTGATAAAAGGCAATGCTTATATGCATAAGAAGGATCCCTTTAGTGCCATACCAGGATATCAGCAGGCACTGAATATAGATCCCAATTATCAAATTGCCAGAGAGAATCTAGGTAAAGCGTATCGCGGTGCAGGCAGAATAGCTGGAGAGGAAAGAAATGATATCGCTCTGGCTAAGAGCTACCTCCAAAAGTCGATTGAGATAAACCCAGACGATGCAGAGGCGATCAGGTTGATGGGTATAACGGAAGGCATAGGTGGCAATACAATAATTGCCATTACTTACTTCGAGAAACTCATTAAGCTTAGACCGGATTTATCGGGTGGATACCAGTTGATGGCGCAGGCTTATAGGACTTTAGGAGATGAAGAATCTGCACGTGTGTATGATATGAAGGCATTACAAGTACAACCCCGTTCGTTACAGAATAAAGAATGAATTAATGGTTTTCAGTAAGTTGCTTATGAATCAGCAATTTGGTTTTAAACCACATTGATAATTGGTCATTGAAAAATAAAGTGAATGCGATATATTCTATGGAGTATAATAGGGTTGATGAGCACATTTGCCTTGAGCGGTCAAGAAAAACAGATCTGGGTAGACAGTATCTACCAGTCTATGTCAGAAGATGAGAGACTGGGCCAGCTCTTTACGCTGCGGGCATTCTCTCACGATGATCAAGAGCATATAGACGCCTTGAAAAAGATGATTGAAAAAATCAAGCCTGGGGGATTGTGTTTCTTTCAAGGGTCACCAGAGAATCAAGTGAAGTTAACGAATACGTATCAAGACATGAGCGACATTCCTATGCTGATATCTATAGATGGAGAATGGGGTGTAGGCATGCGTTTTAAAGATCAAGTCATCAGCTATCCTAGACAATTGATGCTGGGTGCCATCCAGGACGATAATCTTATCTATGAGATGGGAGGAGAAATAGCGGACCAGTGTAACCGGATGGGTATACATGTAAACTTTGCACCAGTCGTTGATGTCAATAATAACCCTGACAATCCAGTGATCAATGATCGATCCTTCGGAGAAGACATATACAATGTTTCTGCTAAGGGTTTCGCTTATATGAAAGGAATGCAAGATAAAGGCGTCATGGCAAGCGCTAAGCACTTCCCTGGACACGGAGATACTGGGACAGATTCCCACCATGCCTTACCGATAATAACCCATGATCGAAATAGACTGGATAGTCTAGAATTGATGCCATTCCAAGTATTGGTAGATCAAGGTGTAGGGAGTATCATGGTAGCGCATATCCACTTTCCGACCATTGATGACAGAGAGAACAGACC
>CAZFJO010000244.1:0-3671 GCA_964518915.1 uncultured Saprospiraceae bacterium | reverse complement strand
ACCTGGGCACATCTGGAAAAAAGTGTGAAACGCATACTCAAGGCCAAGTATGATATGGGATTTAATAATGGTTTCTCACCTCTGAATCCAGAAGGAGTGTCTGAACATATCAATCGAGGAGAAGCACAAGCGCTGAAATCGAAACTGGTAAGGAATGCCATTACATTGGTTTCTGATTCATTGCGTCAGGTTCCATTGTCCGTTGTCAAGAAAGAACAGATTGCTTCACTTAGTATAGGGACGGGGAAGCAGACGCCTTTCCAGACCAGACTAGGCGACCTTACTGGAGGCATTAAGAGGTATAGTGTGGCGAGTGAAATCTCAGCGTCTAAAAAATCCTTGCTCCTCAGTCAGTTGAAAGGATATGATAAGGTGATTGTTAGTTTTCACGACATGAGTAAGTACGCGAGTAAGAACTGGGGACTCTCAGAATCAAGCATAGCTTTCGTTAATGCTCTGAGCAAGCAGAATAATGTTGTTACCATACTATTTGGAAGCCCATATGCGCTAGAGAGATTCGAGGAACAAGATCCGATTATTGTTGCATATAATGACGAAAAACTTACTCAAGAAATTACAGCAGAATCCTTGCTAGGGGCAAGTGTATTCAGAGGGAAACTACCTGTAGGTGCAGGAGAGCGATATACCTATGGAATGGGGGAGATGAGAGAAGCAATCGGTTCTATGGGGTATGAAATTCCTGAGAATGTAGGAATGTCCTCAGATACCCTAGCATTAATAGATACCTTGATTGCTGAGATGATAGAAGAAGAATCGGCACCAGGTTGTCAGATCTTAATTGCTAAAGATGGTAAGATCGTTTATGAAAAAGCATATGGTCACTTTACCTATAAAAAGAATCGCAAGGTTAATCTCACAGACATGTATGATCTGGCATCAGTCACTAAGATTATGGCTTCTACTTTATCTATGATGAAACTTCAGGATGAAGGGAAACTCGATGTATCAGATGCCATATCTAAATATGTAACGCAACTAGATACAACCAATAAGGCAGACATGAGATTCGAGGATATGATGGCGCACCATGCTAGATTGATAGGATGGATACCCTTTTATATCCAGACGGTCAGTGAGGATAAGCGGAATCCTAAGCCCCTACCGGACTACTATGAAAAAAGGGGATCTGAAGATTACGCCATACCAGTTGCTAAGAATCTGTATATGCGATCGGATTTCAGAGACAGTATCTGGAGTCAGATTTATGGATGTAAACTACGAGAGAATCCTGGCTATAGATACAGTGATTTAGGATTTTACTTAGTTCATAAAACCATAGAAAACATTACGGGTAAGGGTGTCGACGCATATGCACATGAGTCCTTCTATGGGCCTATGGGATTAGAAAAAACAACTTTTAATCCACATCTTAAGCACAGCGTACTCAATATTGCTCCATCGGAAGAGGATATATATTTCAGGCGCCAGAAGGTTCAGGGGTATGTACACGATATGGGTGCAGCCATGCTGGGCGGTGTGAGTGGTCATGCGGGATTGTTTTCTAATGCAAGGGAGATTGCCTTGCTTATGCAGATGCTTGTCAATGGCGGAGAATATGGTGGAGAGCGATATCTGAGTCAGGAAGTTATTGAACAATTTACAACTAGATATCCTGGATCGACAAGAAGAGGAATAGGCTTCGATATGAAAGAACTAAATGACCGGAAATCACAGAATATGTCTGAGTATGCATCGGCGGATACATTCGGTCATCTGGGTTTTACAGGAACGGCGGCATTTGCTGATCCTGAGCACAACTTGGTATTTATATTTCTATCTAATCGGACATACCCTTCTATGAATAACCGCAAGTTTATAAGAAACAGTTATCGTACTAAGGCCCATTCTATTGCTTACAGGGCGTTACTAAAGAATCGAGTGAATTGAATCTTTCTTTAGAAATAGCTAAAAGATATCTGATTGCTAAGAAGACGACTAATGCCATCAATATCATTATGTGGACGTCGATTCTGGGGCTTACCATAGGAACGGCCGCACTTATTCTCATCCTGTCTGTGTTTAATGGATTCGAATCGGTTCTTGCTGATATGTTTAATAAGTTTAACCCTGAATTAAAGGTTATGCCGCTCGAAGGCAAATATTTTACTGTAACCGACGAGCAGATAAAAAAAATTAAAGCCTTACCGATTGTACATTCTGTTTCCAAGACGATTGAAGAGAGCACTTTGTTTGAGTATAAGGGAGTACAAGAAGTAGGTATACTTAAAGGGGTAGACGATCAGTTTCGGACAGCGACTGATATAGATTCCAGTCTGCGTGCAGGAAAGTTAGTCCTAGGTGATAAGGAAATAAAACGAGCCATTGTGGCAACAGGGATGAGTGGAAAATTAAGCCTCAACTATAATGACGCACTGACACCTGTAGTTGTCTATATGCCCCTCAGGGAAAACAAGTTCAGAGTTGCTAAGGACTTTAAGACTATGAATATATATGCAACGGGTGTTTTTTCTGCCGGAGACGAAGCGGATAATCAATATATTATTACAGATTACGATGATGTAAATCGACTGCTAGACTTAGAGAATAACAATTCTTATCTAGAGTTCAGATTGACTCCGGGGGCCGATATAAAACAGGCGAAGCAGGATATACTCAGTGTCATGGGAGACGGTTTCGAAGCGCTGGACAGATATGAGCAGGACAAAGATTTTTTTAAGGTTATGAATATGGAAAAATGGGTTAGTTACTTGATAGCAACCTTCACCTTATTGATCATAGCCTTTAATCTAGTAGGATCATTGTGGATGCTGGTTCTAGAAAAAAAGAAAGACCTATCTATACTTCAAGCCGTAGGATTTACTCCTGAGAAGGTAAGGAACTTGGTATTGTATCAGGGAGCCCTTGTTACAATTGCAGGAATGCTTGTAGGATTGGTACTTGCTATTATAATATATTTCCTTCAGAAGAATTATGGGATAATTTCCATTTCTGATGGTTTTCTGATAGATGCCTATCCTGTGGTTCTGAAGGTAAGTGACGTGATTGTGTCTTGTATTACTGTATTAATACTCGGACTGGCAGCATCGCTATTGCCTGCTATACGGGCTGGAAAGATTACCCCATTTGTGCGGATGGAACAATAGCTATGTGGAATTTAAAGGATGCGCACAGGAGGAATTAATCACTTCAAGTAAATGTTCTATATTTGCAACTTTTACGAAACCTATTAATGCGATAGATGGAAGTATGGGAATTGGATTTCGAGTGGCTCCGTGTGCGGCATTTTATCAAGGACAATCTTGGTGCTGCCCAGATGCCTGATTTAAAAGGAATCCTATTCTTAATCGGATTGCAAGAATATGGTAAGTGGAACAATACACGAGAATTCTCTAAAGAAGAGAAGCAAGATCTGATGCATGTAGCCGTATGCTGTCTCCTTGAAAAAGAAGGGTACTATGAGTATAAAGGCAGGGATCAAGATGGATGGCCACACTGGGATGAGGGAGCACCTTTTAAAGTAAAGGGTGCGAAGGAGCAAGAACAGATTTTAAAAGTAAAGATCATTGAATATTTCAACCAACAATATTTTAATTAAATCAGAATTATGAGAAGGAATATTTATTTAAGTCTAATAGTAGTTATGCTTTTCTTATCCTCATGTGGTGAGAAGACAACGTATATAGTAATAG
>CAZFJO010000243.1:0-5989 GCA_964518915.1 uncultured Saprospiraceae bacterium | reverse complement strand
CTGATATATTTGCATTACAATATTATCATATTGTTGTGATTTACAAGGAGAGGTTAAACTATCTTAGCCCCGACAATAACCGCTTAGGATGCAACTTTATCAAGGTGCATACTGTTAAAAATACTAGTTTAGATATATAACACTTTAATATACATATAATGGCATTTGAATTTACAGATAACAATTTCAAAGAGACAGCACTATCCGAAGGAGTTTCGGTAGTAGATTTCTGGGCAGAATGGTGTGGACCTTGCAGACTAGTAGGTCCTATTATTGATGATTTAGCGACTGATTATGAGGGCAAAGCGCTCATAGGAAAGGTTAACGTGGATCACAATCCAGAGACATCAATGAAATACGGGGTAAGAAGTATCCCTACAATTCTCATTTTTAAAGATGGAGAAATAGTTGACAAGCACGTAGGAACTGCAACTAAAGCAACTTTAGAAGAGAAAATTGCTGTACACCTATAGTATCAATAGGTTTTAAAAATATTAAAGTCCTTATCTTAGTACCTGAGATAAGGACTTTTTCGTTTATTGAGAGGAATCTAGTAATATATGAGTACAAGTTTTTTTGATCAGCATGATCTGAGGAGGATAGACAACCTAGAATTGATGGCTAAGCAGGTTGTGGAAGGATTTATCATAGGGTTACACAAGAGTCCATTTCATGGGTTTTCTGTGGAATTCGCAGAGCACCGATTATACAATCCAGGGGAATCGACTAAGAATATAGATTGGAAAGTATACGCTCGCTCAGATAAAATGTTCGTCAAGAGGTATGAGGAAGAAACCAACCTCAGGTGTCAGATTGTAATAGATACGTCATCATCTATGTACTTCCCGAAAGATGATAAGAAGAAAAAGCTCAATAAGCTTCAGTTTTCTGCACTGGCAGGAGCCAGCTTAATGAATCTATTAAAGAAACAGCGAGACGCTTACGGACTGTCCCTATACGGAGACGACGTTCATACACATACTAAGTGTAAATCAAGTACCAAGCATTACCGGTTACTACTTGCTAAGCTTGATTCCTTGATAAAAGATGATTCTTTATTGAAAACCTCCTCTTCTGCTGATGCACTTCACAAAATTGCTGACAGTATCCATAAGAGGTCCTTGGTCATCATATTCTCTGACATGTTTGACAATAAGGATAACAATGAGCACTTGTTTTCTGCATTGCAGCATCTAAAGTATGCCAAGCATGAAGTGATATTGTTTCATGTTTCTGATCACAAGTATGAGTTGAACTTTGAATTTGAGAATCGACCGTACCTATTTGAAGACATGGAGTCTGGTAGAACCATCAAGCTTCAAGCGAACCAGGTTAAGGATGCATACCATGAAAAAGTGAAAACCTTCTACGAAGAGTTAAGGATGAAGTGCCTACAATACAGAATCGATTTTATGGAGGCCGATATCAATAAGGGATTTTTCCCTATTCTTCAATCTTATCTCGTCAAGAGGAATAAAATGAAATAATTAAAGCAGAACGACAAGCATGATAAAGTTATCAGAAATATCAACCAAAGCTCCCGAGGGCTTAACCAAAAAAGGCCTTAAGAAACAGACAGAAAAAATAGCTAAAGAAATAGCCCGTCTTCAAGACATCTTGAATGCTCAGAAAAAGCATAGCCTACTTATCGTCCTGCAAGGAATGGATTCCAGTGGAAAAGATGGCACTACAGCCAACGTCTTTAAATATTGCGGTCCTGTAGGTCTAAGTGCTTATGGTTTTAAAAAACCGACGGACGAAGAACTCGCTCATGATTTCTTGTGGAGGGTACATAAGCTTGCCCCTGCTAAAGGAGAGATCAAGGTTTTCAATAGGTCTCATTATGAAGATGTACTGATTCAACGGGTTCATAAGTGGATTGATGAAGATAGGGTCAACAGCCGATTCGACGCCATTAATGCCTGGGAAAAGCTATTGATAAACGACAATGGAACAACCATCCTCAAGTTCTACCTTCACCTATCGTATGAAAGACAAGGAGAAAAACTTCAGGAAAGAATAGACGACCCGGAAAAGCAATGGAAGCACAACCCAGGAGACTGGGAAGAAAGAAAGTTATGGGACAAGTATAGAGATGCATACGAAGATGTAATTAACAGATCTGAAGTTCCATGGATTATAGCTCCGGTAGATCAACGATGGTACAGAAACTATTTCATCGGAAGCAAAATCCTGGAGGCGCTACAATCTCTAGACTTAAAGAAACCTGGACTAGATAATGGATAAAGTCCGTGTTGATAAATGGTTATGGAGTGTACGGATATTCAAGAGTCGAAGTATAGCAACGGATGCATGCAAAAATGGCAAGGTAAGCATCGGCGAGAAAAGACTTAAGCCTAGTTATATGCTTGTCAGAGGTGAAACCATACATGTAAAAAAGGAAGGCTTTAATCTCATATACGAAGTTGTTGATCTTATCAACAAAAGAGTCTCTGCGACTTTAGCAGCTCCATGCTACAAAAACCTTACACCAGAATCAGAACTCAACAAGTACAAGGATTGGTTTATCGGAAAAGCAAGACCTGAACAGAGGCTGAAAGGATCAGGACGTCCGACCAAGCGAGAACGAAGAGAAATCGATCAATTTAAGGATGATTACAATGAGATAGATGGCCTCTAACTAAAAAATGTTGAAACCTTCTTATCCTTTGTCTCTCTATTATAGGTATAAAAACCTTCTCCAGATTTTCTACCCAGTTTCTGAGCGGTAACCATATTAACCAGCAAGGGGCAAGGTGCATACTTAGACCTTCCTAATCCATCGTGTAAGACATTCATAATGGCCATACAGACATCGAGTCCTATAAAATCTGCCAATTCCAGAGGCCCCATCGGATGCCCCATTCCTAATTTCATAACCGTATCTATTTCTTCGACTCCGGCGACGCCTTCTTGAAGAGAGATAATGGCTTCATTTATCATAGGCATCAGAATTCGGTTAGCTACGAAACCTGGATAATCATTGACTTCGACAGGGACCTTTCCCAATGCTTCAGAAAGCCCCATTATTCTATCACATACTTCCTGAGAAGTAGCATAACCTTTAATCACTTCTACCAATTTCATCACAGGCACAGGGTTCATAAAGTGCATGCCGATGACCTTTTCGGGTCTTTCTGTCGCTGCAGCAATCTTAGTGATCGAAATGGAGGATGTATTAGAAGCAAGGATACATGATGGCGGTGCAAGAAGATCGACCTGTCTGAAAATGTCAAGTTTTAAAGCCACATTCTCTGTAGCTGCCTCTACTACTAGATCTGCCTCACCTACCCCATCTTTTAATTCTGTATAGGTTGAAATGTTGTTCAGTGTATCCTGCATTTCACCTTCGGTAATTCTTTCCTTACGCAACTGGCGAGTTAAATTGTTCTCTATTGTGGTGAGCGCTTTCTGTAATCTATCTTCTGATATATCACAGAGGGACACTTCGTAACCTTTCTGAGCAAATACGTGTGCGATACCATTTCCCATGGTACCGGCACCAATTACTGCTATTTTCTTTATAGGATTCATATATGATTAGGGATTTTAAATAGCTACAAAGTAAAGAAAGAAATAAGAAAAAATAGCTACATTTACTGCTTGTTTTCGTGGATCTAATATGAACTACTTAAGAATATCAAATCAAGAAAATGAGTTCAGATATAAAAAGGATAGCGGTTTTTACATCCGGTGGAGATGCTCCAGGTATGAATGCTGCTACTAGAGCCGTTGTACGGACAGCTACTTACCACAATCTCCATGTATACGGAATCTATAGAGGGTATGATGGGATGATTAATGGCGATTTAAAAAGATTAGAAAAAAGAGACGTAGCGAACATTATCCATCGAGGTGGTACTGTTCTGAAAACAGCTAGATCTATGGAGTTTAAAACGCCGGAAGGAAGAAAAAAAGCATATGACAATCTAGCTGCTCGGGAGATTGATGCCTGTGTTGCGATCGGAGGAGATGGCACATTTACTGGTGCAAGTGTTTTCTCTAAAGAATATGACATTCCATTTATCGGGCTTCCTGGAACGATAGACAATGACATCTATGGCACTGATTATACCATAGGTTTCGATACCGCTGTCAATACTGCTATGGATGCCGTGGATAAAATACGTGACACAGCGGATTCTCACAACAGAATTTTCTTTATTGAAGTTATGGGTAGACATGCAGGGTTTATCGGATTGCATACGGGCATAGGCAGCGGAGCTGGAACCATATTATTGCCTGAAACAGAAACACCTATAGAAGCTCTGATTGAAGGCTTACATAAATCATTCAGAAGGAACAAGTTATTTAACCTTGTGATCGTATCAGAAGGAAATAAGAATGGCAATGCGATGGAAATTGCCGATAGAGTAAGAAAAGAAGCTCCAGGATTTGATGTAAAGGTTGCCATAATAGGACACCTTCAGAGAGGAGGTTCTCCCACAGCTAAGGACAGGGTCCTAGCTTCAAGACTGGGTCACAGTGCGGTAGAAGAATTACTGAAAGGTAAAGGTGGTGTGGCTTTAGGTGTAGTTAATGATCAAATTAAGGAAACACCATTCGAAGAAGCGATCAATAAACACAAGGAGTTAAATAGAGATTTAGTCAGAATGGCTGAAATACTAGGTCTATAGATACTTTGTCGCTTCCCGCATGGTTACAGGTGGTAAACTATTATTCTCTATGAATATTCTTACTTCTTCTGGGTTAAACTTACTGTATTGTCTGAGCGCCCATCCGGCTCCTTTTTCAAGAAAGAATTCTTTAGAATTTTTCGTTCTTTCTATACATGATTTAAGAAGTGAAAAATCAACGTCTTCTCTATATTTCAATTGAAAGATAAGACAAGTTCTCTTCAGCCATAGTTCGTCTCCGGACATCCATTTTTCGATCATCCTTGATTTTTCTTCAGGATACAGCTTAAAATAATAACCTACAGTATTACTTGCTATAAAATCTACAGTATCCCACCAAGAATGAGAAAGCAACAAATATTCAATTTTATCAATATCTGATTTTAGTAATTTTTTCTGGACTTTCTTAAGACTGAGTAATGCTAAGTAATGGTATTCTCTTTCTTCTCTTCGGTACAACTCATCTATGAGATGCCACCATTCTTCCACTTTCTTAAGTGGAGACATCTTACTGACCTCTCTAAATATATCACTACGTAATTGGGACTGAATACCATAGAACGTAAAGTAGTCCTTCATGTAAGCTGACATCTGGATAGAAAGTGCCCGATTAGCTTTTCTTTTAAACTCAAGATCTATAAGTGACAAAAACCGATCTACGTGTTTCATACAATGAAAGGTAGAATAAATTTTAGACTAAGTAGAAAACACCTTTTTAAAAGGGTTCTGTTAATAGCTGGCCACTAAGATCTAGGGTAAATGAGTCTCGCATATTCATGGTATTAATCATGTTGCAATTTACGAGAACATTGTAGGAGATAAGATCATCCGTTAATCCCATTTCGGAATACTCTTTAATGTTATCTAACAGTATGGAAGCTCCGTCCTGAGAAACGTAAACTAGTCCTCTCGGATTCGTGTAGGCGATTCTTACATCACGTAGTTCTGGATTAGAGATTATGGGATCAGTAACTTCTTCTAATAGAAAGGAAAAATCAACCTCTCCCCTGTATGCTGAATTTATTTTTCCGAAGTTTAATTCAAGGAAACAATCCGCACCTCTAATCTGTGCGGTTAAATTCACCACACTATCTGAAAACTTAAAATCACTGCCAGATGTCACTTTCCCATCTGAATCTATCCAGTTAATGGTTATGTCAGAATCGGTAAAAGGTTGTATCGAAATCGTTCTAGAATCTCCATCTTCTGACTTTTTAGATGAAATTTTTAGTTGACAAGGACTGGTAAGATCAGGCATGCCTGGATGCATGGTGAAAGTGAAAAAGTCATCAATAACTACTTCTATCCAAGGTTGCGCTATAGCATTAAGTAACCTTAAGCAGAATTCATAA
>CAZFJO010000242.1:0-6037 GCA_964518915.1 uncultured Saprospiraceae bacterium | reverse complement strand
TGATTGTCATCTGGGAATTCGCTTCTGCAGTGTCACCTACCAGCATAGGTGGATCAGCAGTAGCACTATTCCTTCTGGCACAAGAAAAAATATCTGGTGCTAAGACAATTTCTGTGGTATTGTATTCCATGGTGATAGATACCATCTTCTTCATTGTTTCCCTTCCTTTACTATATTTTCTAGTAGGCCCTATAATCATAAGGCCCGGAATGTTTACTGCAGCAGAATTAGATGGTTTCGCATATACCTTTTTCACGGTAATTCTATTTATGGCGAGCTATGGAGCACTATTTGCCTATGGCTTATTCTGGCGTCCGGACCACTTGAAGAAAATACTCTTGTGGTTTTCGAGACTTAGGTTTCTCAAGCGATTCAAGGAAGATTTAGAGAAAACAGCCAATGATGTTGTCATTACCTCTAATGAAATCAGCGCCAAGCCTGTATCCTTTCACGTCTATTCTTCAATAGCTACATGGGGAGCTTGGATTACTAGATTCCTGGCACTCAATTGTATTATAATAGCCTTAATTACTGCTATACCTCTAGATTTTTACAATCAACTACTTATCTATGCAAGAGCAGAATCGATGCATGCCATTACAGCTTTCAGCCCTACACCTGGAGGAGCTGGAATTGCAGAGTATCTGTTCGGTGGCTTTTTTGCAGATTATATCCCGAAGGGAATAGCAACTGTGATCGCATTGGTGTGGAGAATAATAACATACTACCCCTATTTAGTGCTGGGGGCAATAGTAATTCCTGTATGGTTGAGATCTATTGTCAACAGAAAGCGCACTACATCCGTTTAATAATAAATGATTGAATAAAATGATATTATCAAGAATATTTACTGTTTTAGTCTTAGCTGTTTTATTGAGCAGCTGTGGCGGTGAAGAATGCCTACAAGAAGATTTCGTAGGATCGTGGAGGCTAGACGACTTTACGTGCTCTAGCGTGAATCTCTCTCCTGCTCCATTGATTACTTTCAACCCAGGCGGTACAGAAACAAGCGTTAATTTCGCTGGAATAGAATTACCATTCGAAAATTGCAAACTATTGATTTCTGGTTTAGGTGAGTATGAACCTGATAATGGAAACTTAAAGTTTACATCTTTCATTGCTAATTGTGATGCTATCTATGTGAGGCAATAATTATCTAGCGATAATGACAACACTTTAAATCGCCACGCAATAAAGTCACTGAAGGCTATTTAATCTCAATGGGAAAAGATAATTGAAGTACCATCTGATTGGTTTCTATAAAGGAAAGATGATCCTGCAAGAGAACACCATTATATATAGACAATCTTCAAGGTTGCTGAAAAAGCAATTTTTGCCAGCGAGCATAAAAGCTCTAAAACCTAATAAAGCGAAAGGACTAATTACCTATACAAGATTCTGGAAGTAAGCTCCAAAATCCTCTATAGTCATAGACCCTAGGTCGCCTTCTCCTTGTCTTCTTACAGATACAGTACCAGCTGCCTCTTCCTTATCACCGATAATCAGCATAAAAGGCACCTTCTTTAACTCAGTATCTCTTATTTTCCTGCCTATTGATTCCGTACGATTGTCTATAAATCCACGTATATCATGCTGAGCTAATTCTGCCTTTACCTTATCAGCGTAATCATTAAAACGATCTGAAAGAGGCAGTATAGCCATCTGATCTGGAACGAGCCACAACGGAAACTTACCTCCAGTATGCTCGATTAAAATACTGATAAATCTTTCCATCGAGCCAAATGGAGCTCTGTGAATCATTACAGGTCTATGAGGCGCATTATCCGACCCTATATATTCTAGTTCGAATCGGTCTGGTAGATTATAATCAACCTGTATGGTACCTAATTGCCACGATCTACCAAGCGCATCTTTAATCATAAAATCTAGCTTAGGACCATAAAATGCAGCTTCACCATACTCAGTAACCGTATCTAGATCTACTTCCGAACAAGCATCAATAATAGCAGATTCCGCCGCTTCCCAGTTTTCTTTAGAACCGATATACTTCCCTGGGTTGTCTGGATCTCTTAAAGAAATCTGAGCAGTGAAGTTTTCGAAACCCATCTTATTCATAACTACCGTAGTCAAGTCTAGAACATTAAGGAATTCATCTTTCAATTGGTCCGGTGTGCAGAAGATGTGCGCATCATCCTGAGTAAATCCACGGACCCTAGATAGACCATGTAACTCCCCGCTCTGCTCATACCTATAAACGGTTCCGAACTCTGCTATCCTTAGAGGCAATTCCTTATAAGACCTCGGTCTGTGACCGTAGATTTCACAATGGTGAGGGCAGTTCATAGGTTTAAGTAAAAATTCCTCTCCCTCTCTAGGAGTTTTTATCGGTTGGAAGCTGTCTTCCCCATACTTATCGTAGTGGCCAGAAGTGACATAAAGATTCTTATGTCCGATATGTGGTGTCGCTACAAGTTCATATCCTCTTTTTTCTTGCTCAGCTTTTAAGAAGTTCTGTAGCCGTTCTCTGAGTTGGGTTCCTTTAGGCAACCACAGAGGAAGGCCAGATCCTACTTTCTCAGAAAAAGTAAATAATTCTAACTCGGCACCCAGCTTTCTATGGTCACGTTTTTTAGCTTCTTCTAGCATCTCGAGATACTCCTTCAGCTCTTTCTGCTTAGGAAAGGTGATGCCATATATTCTAGTCATCTGCTTACGCGTCTCGTCTCCTCTCCAGTAAGCTCCCGCAAGGCTCATTAATTTAATGGCCTTAATCGGTCCAGTATGTGATATGTGAGGTCCTCGACATAAATCCGTAAATCCTCCTTGCTGGTAGAACGTAATCGTCCCGTCTTCTAGATCTTGTATGAGTTCAAGCTTATACTCGTCCTTTTTCTCCTGAAAATAAGAGATGGCATCCGCCTTAGACACTTCAGATCTTACATAAGCGTTTTTCTGTCGAGCAAGTTCCGTCATTTTATCCTCAATCTTCTTAAGGTCTGATGGAGTAAGCACATGATCCCCTGTATCTACGTCATAGTAGAACCCATTCTCTATATTAGGACCTATTCCAAACTTGGTCTCAGGATATAATTCTTGTAATGCTTCTGCCATCAAGTGCGCAGAACTGTGCCAGAATGTAGCTTTACCTTCCTTGTCTCTCCAGGTGTGCAACGTAACAGCTGCATCTTCATGTATCGGTCGATTAGCATCCCATACTTCTCCATTGACACTGGCAGAAAGTACGTTTCTAGCCAGGCCTTCACTGATGGATTTAGCAACATCCATCGAGGAGACTCCAGCTTCATATTGTCGTTGAGAACCATCGGGCAACGTAATCGTGATCATATCTTATCCTTGTTTTAAAAGCTATATAAACAAAAGGTGCAAATGTATACCCTTTTACGTTCATATGGAAGTATTTAAATCCGATACTGTGACCAACGAATCGATTTCTATACACCTTCTGTTACCTTAAATTGAAGTGCCAGAAAATGTCGTCTATCTACTTTTTTGCAATAATGAGCACTATCTTGTATTATAGCAGCACTAAAAAAGTGTTAATAATCAACCATCGATATAGAATTGTGTTACATTAATCGTTGATAACATACGCATGAAAACATCATTAATTTCATTTCTACTGCTTATAAGCCCCTTACTTTTAGTAAGTCAAGTATCTAATGATGAGTGTCGATTCGCCACTTTTTTTCAATCCGTGGATAATTTCTGTTCTGAGAGTGATGCTTTTACCAATATAGGTGCGCAACCTGATCCAGAATTTACCAATACTTGTTTTACCAATTTCGAAAATGGTGTATGGTTTAGTTTTGTTCCTAGAGAACCTGCTGTATTGATACAGGTTTTCGGAGGAGGAGATCCCGCAGGCCTTATAACTCGGCCGCAGATTACTCTTTTTTCTAGCTGTGGAGAATATTTACAGTGTTCTCCAGGAAAAGACAATGCTTCAGATGAGTTAACCGTAGATGGATTGGTAATTGGTCAAGTTCATTACATTATGATTGATAGCCCGGAAGGCGGAGAAGGAACATTCGGATTATGTATCAATGATTTTATTGCTCCCCGATTTCCTGAGTCAGATTGTGGTTCGGCGGTTGTATTATGTGATACCGAGCCATTTTCATTAGAAAATCTAAACAGTGCAGGTAGAGACTTAAATGAAGTCGATGGTACTTGTATACAAGAAGAATTTGCTTCTAGCTGGTACACATGGACTTGTGATGTATCTGGAACACTTACCATGGATTTAATCCCTAATAATAATGCTACAAGCCAGATAACGGATGACTTAGACTGGGCGATTTATGAATTGCCCAATGGTGTAGAGGATTGTTCAGGCAAGCAATTACTGAGATGCATGGCATCTGGAGAAAACGTAGGTCAACCACTTTCATCGTGGATCATGTGCAATGGTCCTACTGGCATGAGGGCTGGAGAATCAGATACAGAAGAACAACCTGGTTGTGCGTCCGGAGACAACAATTATGTCGCGCCGATCAATATGGTTTCTGGAAGGAGTTATGCACTTATTGTCAACAATTTCAGCAGATCAGGATTGGGGTTTTCTATAGAATTTGGAGGAACAGGTACATTTTTGGGCCCAGAGCCAAATTTTGATTTATCTGCGGTTCAAGCATTTGAGTGTGATAAAACGATAACTTTTGCCAATTCCTCTTTTTCTAATACAGATGAAATTGTTGCTTGGGAATGGAATTTCGGTGCTGGAGCAGATATAAGTTTTGCTGAAGGAGAAGGTCCATTCGATGTAGTGTATGAATCTTTCGGAGACAAGATAGCTGCATTAACAGTGGAAACTTCTAGAGGATGCAGGGTAACTAAAGTACTTGATTTTTTCATAGACCCATGCTGTGCAGACACTTCTAATCTCTCTGTAACAACAGATGTTACGAATGTAACTTGTGGTGGAGATGCATCTGGAATTGTAATCGGAATAGGAAGATCTGGAGCTCCAGAGTACAACTTCAGTCTGGATGGCGAGAACTTCCAGCCTAACCCTAGATTCACTCAATTGGCTGCAGGAGAATATGATATTTTCGTAAGAGATATAAAAGGGTGTATCAATCGCACAACCTTTTTAGTGGATGAACCTGAAATTTTATTAGTAGATGCTGGCCGAGATACAACCATTAATCTAGGCGAAACCATACAGATAATTGCTTCGCATACACCTCCTAATTCTAACGTACTCTACACCTGGCTGGTAACCGACAGTCTAGATTGTGTCAATTGTCCAGACCCGATCTCAAGAACACCCGGAACGACGACATATGTGGTCCAGGTAGAAGATGAAAATGGTTGTCTAGCTCTAGATACAATTACGGTTCGGGTTAATATTGTCAGACCTATACATGCACCCAATATATTTTCTCCCAATGATGATGGCCAGAATGACTTCTTTGGTTTATTCGGCGGAGATGCTGTTGCAAGAGTGGAAGAACTTACGGTATTCGATAGGTGGGGTGGAAAAGTATATCAAGGTCGAGGACTAGATATAAATCGGTACGACATCGGATGGGATGGAACACTCGATGGCAATAAACTAGAAACGGGGGTATACACCTGGATAGCACAAGTGCTATTTATAGATGGCGTTCTGGTTCCATTTACAGGGGACATCACTCTACTGAGATAGCCATGAAATTATTTTACCTGGTTATCGGTATTTCTATCATAGCAAGTTGCACTAAAAACACCAGTGAAATAGATGCATTGATTTCTCACGCTTCCGTAGATAAAGAAGTCGTCAAGGATCTAACCATCTTCTATAGTGATTCCTCATATGTCAATGTACGCATTACTGCACCTACACTTGAAAGACACCTATCCAGAGCAAGACCTATGGAAGAGTATACTGACGGAATCAAAGTAGAATTTCTGAACGAACGCGGTAGATCGACAGGTGTCTTAACTGCAGATTATGCCACTCGCGAACCCACAAAACAGATCATTACTTGCAGACGCAATGTATTCTTGACCAATTATTCAGGAGAAAAACTCTTATCTAGTGAACTGATCTGGGATGAAAAAGAAGAGATTC
>CAZFJO010000241.1:0-6057 GCA_964518915.1 uncultured Saprospiraceae bacterium | reverse complement strand
CGATAATACAGAGGAGATGGTTAAACTAAATAGAAGGATAAGTAAGCGCATGTTTTAATGTTTAAGAATAAAATGATTGATGGATTAAAATGAAAAGGTATAAATCATTCTGATAATGACGGATAACTTTAGATTAAAACTCCTAAAATCTGGATTAGTTACAGATATCAAGTATTAATTGCTGACTTTAAGGATTAATTTAATCAGCCTTGATTAATATGTTTATGCACTATATGGAAACTTAGCATAGTCATAACAAACATATCTTATTCTATTCAGTTTAAAGTCATATAGGCGTTTCATCTATTGATAACTGCACTCTCGGTAATATTGGTAAAAACCTGCACACTCTATTATTACTTATTATGGATTCAATACTGGCAACCATATTGTTATTGTAATTCAATAGCTTTTAGCTTTACATTCCATTAATCAGTCCGCATAAGCCGTGTGGATTTTCTCCATTAACCAAATCAGTATGCATTCTTGTGCCACTAGAATTATACACCTTTAGTTACTTGATTCTTTTGTGTGATCGTATCAGTCTATAAATACTTATTTCTAAGTTACTGTTTCTACACACTTTTCATCCCAGCTTTATTGTTCTCAATCTAAAATGATTAATTTGAGATTGATTGCATATCGACTTTATCTTAACCGATGGATGATGTATGAGATCTGCTTTTTTATTGACAGTTTATCAACCATTGGTTTTATATCAGATACATATGCATCAACTAGAGCAACCATTGCCTAATTGCAATATCTATTGAGGAATAATAAGTAGATATTTGTAACTAATCAATATTTATGCTGAAGACCCTTTTTCATGTTTTGATCTTTTTACTTGTTAGTATAGGGAATGCTACAGCACAATATTCTTTTGTCAATTATAATTATACGAACGGACTCCCACTAGATGAAATAAAAGTCATTGCAGAAGATAGTTTAGGCTATATCTGGTTAGGCGGACCTCTGGGTTTGTCGCGATTTGATGGAAGTAAATTCACACATTATTATAGAGACAGTCCTACAGATGATATTGCTGGCAATATTGTCAATGACATTGGGGTCACTCCTAGTGGAGATGTCGTAGTGGTGTATGATGACAATGGTATTAGTATTTATAGTCATCAAAACGGATCATTTAGGTCAAGAAATTATGAAGAAGATGACGCATCTGATTTCCCCAAGCACTCCATTTATTTTGTAAATATTGTCAATGATTCTTCCGCTTACATCGGTGCGAATAAAGAAGGTTTGTATCATTTCAATCTGAACACGTTAAAATCAAGAAAAGTACCTATCGACTTTATACCTAATGATATGGTAGCGAACCCTAAGAATGAAGACAGCTATTTTATTACAGGTGGAGGATTGAAAAAGATAAATATTGATGATTACAGTATAGAAAAATTTACGGATCAAGGTTTTAAAATATATAAGGTTATAGATGACCATATCTGGTTCAACGCCTATTTTAATCATATCGGTAAATTCAATCTAAAAACGAACACAGTGACTCAATATCCTACAGGGCATAAAGGTGTTGTAAAAGGGTGGTGTTTTGAAGAAGGAGATTTATGGGTAGGGACAGCAGAAGGACTAGAGATAATAGATACATCGACCTCGCAAGTAATGCGTGTATTGAAAGCTGGGAATTCTGCACGAGACTTACAAGGCAACTTCATTTATACTGTTTTCAAGGATTCCAAGAATCGAATTTGGGTTGCAACAGATGGAGGACTTAGCCTTTATGATCCAGCGAAGGCTTATTACGAAAGTACCAAATGGCTTCCATTTCAGTCTACTCAATTAGACGTATTGCCTAATGGTGAATTGCTATCTATGGATTTTTATAACAATAAACTTTTTCA
Source organism: uncultured Saprospiraceae bacterium (assembly GCA_964518915.1). Lineage (GTDB taxonomy): Bacteria > Bacteroidota > Bacteroidia > Chitinophagales > Saprospiraceae > JABDLO01. Next base: position 4,180 of record CAZFJO010000241.1, on the reverse strand, counting down.
TTTAGATAAAAGTAGAAAGGCCGCTAAAATCGAGATCAATGGTTATCTAAGCGGGCCTCTCCATGGACTTGAAGTGGATGGAAAGAAGTATGTGGTTTTTCATAATGGTATAGGAATATTTAATGCCCTCAATAATACAATAGATGAATATCCTTGTCCATATACAGAGATAGGTAGAAGAGGCTTATCTCAGGTCCACATACACGATGAAATATGGATGGGGATTTACAAGCGTAAAAACAGTTTTCTAACTTGGAACACACAATCGAATAGGGTAGATAGTATTGAGCTAGAAGGCGTGCCTAGAGGAATGTTAGATACGGATGATGGGAACATATGGATCTATGGAGTTGGCATATTACTGAAATACAATTTAAAGACGAAGGTTCCTGTGAATTATCCGCTTAATAGTAATGAGCTAGCCATGCTATCGGGAGACATAGTCCAGATAAATAAAGCTAAAGATGGTTACTGGATAAGTTCAAGGATCAATGGAGTCTGGAAAGCCAGTTATGAGAATGGAGCTTTTACATTAAACAAGCACTATAGTGCAAGTAAAGGATTGACCAATAGTAAAATAGTGCAATGTTATATAGACGATGATGATAACTGCTATGTGCAGTGCAGCGGTGGTATCTTTCTTTATAACAAGGATGCAGATAGATTCAGGGCAATAGGAGGAAAGAATGAAATAAATACACAGACAACGAATGGTATAACAATTATCGATGGCGTCTTACATGCTCTGGGATATCAAAACAAATCTATTGATCTTCTAAAAGTAGGTGAAGCACAGAAAGGGCTAAAAACAATAATTGAAGAAATCTCAATCAATGGAGAAAAAAAGAACGAACTGAAACATGTTCAAGCTAAATTTTCGCACAATGAAAATAACATAGGAATATCTTTTAATACGTTTGAGTTTACGGACCCTTCCAAAATAAGACATCGATATCGTCTAGATTCATTGAGCGATTGGGTTTACAATGGACCTAATTCTGGAAGTATTCAATTTTCTGCTTTAGCTGCTGGAAATTATTTATTCCAACTTTCGGCATCTGATGGTGATGGACTCTGGACAGAACCACTAGAATGGGGTTTTTCTATAAACCCACCATATTGGCGGACCTGGTGGTTCTTATTATTGATGCTCGGTATGTTGTCATTAATAGGATATTCTCTATTTCATTTTAGGATGAAACAATTGGACAAGGTCAATAGAATGAAGGTAAAGCTTGCTGAGCTTGAGGGAGAGTCCCTCAGAGCTCAGATGAATCCACATTTCGTATTCAATGCACTCAATTCTATAAAATCGTACATCATAAAGAATAGGAAAGAAGAGGCAGCTGATTACTTAACTACTTTTTCTGAACTGATTAGAGCGGTGCTTAGAAACAGTACACAGAAGGAGATTAGCTTAAAAAATGAACTGGAAGCCTTGACCCTGTATTTGCAGATAGAAAACCTCAGACTCAATCAGCCTTTCCGATATAAAATTGATATAGCAGAAAACGTAAATCCAGAAACAATAGCCTTCCCTCCACTTGTCATTCAGCCCTTTGTTGAAAATAGTATATGGCATGGATTCATGCATAAAAAATCAAGCGGGAATCTAATGATCAATATTTTCAAGCAAGGAGAAAAATTACTCATTGATGTTATTGACGATGGAGTGGGTCGAGCCAAAAGTAAAGAAATCGAAAAATCAAGAGCGCGTAAGAGGTCATACGGTATAGCAATCACAGAAACGAGATTAAACCATGTTGCGAATAAAGCCGATGTAAAGATTGTTGATCTCTATGATAAAGATGGAAGCTGTAATGGAACCAAAGTCCGTATTGAGGTTCCTATAAAATTTATTGAATCTAAATCGTATTGAACATGTCAGAAAATGTACTTAAAGCCATTGCCGTTGATGACGAACAACATTGTCTAGATACCCTTAAATGGGAGCTGTTAAGAAACTGCCCTGAAGTTGAGATCATAGCCACTGCACATGATGCAGAGACGGCAAAAGATATCATTGCACAGTCTGATATTGATATTCTGTTCATGGATATTCATCTTCAATCCACCAGTGGACTTGCGCTTGTCAAAGAGTTGCAGCCCCTTGATTGTCAAGTTATATTTGTGACGGCTTATGATCAGTATGCGATAGAGGCATTTGAAGTAGAAGCACTGCATTATTTGCTCAAGCCTATCAATAGAAACCAATTGAGAACCGCAATAGACCGAATAATCGAACACCGAAATAACAGTAGTAAACTCTCCATCGAAAGAATTCTGAAGGCATTGGCACAATCACAAAGTGAGCATCAAAGGGTTCCGTTTAGTGTTCAAAATGGAATTGAATTCGTGGTGCCTGATGAAATCATCTATGTGAAGGCGGAGAATAATTACTCTGTGTTACATTTTATCTCAGGGAAAAAACTAATGCTGAGTAAGACGCTTAGTATTGTGGAGCGTAAATTGTCTAAGTACAGCTTCTTAAGGATCCACAAGTCTTATCTTTTAAATTTAAAACACATCGTCAGATATGTCAAGTCAGATGGTAGATATATTGAAGTTGTAGGAGGAGATCAGTTGTCGGTAAGTAGAGCTAAACGAGCAACAATCAATAAGCTCTTTCAGGAACCCTGTTGATATGAAGAATAGTCTTCTTTAGTAAAAGTGAATACAGCAGCATCTGATATAGACTCTCCTATTTTAAATCCTTTATGAACCACTTTCATAGAAGAATAAGGAAGCTTTCTAGGAACTTGCATACTTGCTTTATTGTCAATGGAAGGAATGATATATATATCTTTTAAGTCCAATTTATTAAAACCATAATTTAACAAGAAATGGCATGCAGTTGTAGCTATCCCTTGATTGGTCATACTTGTCCGGACCCAATAGCCTATACAGGCATTCCGATTCTTTAAATCTAGATTTTCTAAACAACAACCTCCTACCACAGTCTGGTCATCAGATAGTACCATTATAAATTCACACCCCTTTTCTGATTTCCATATTGATGGTACAATACTATTGATCCATTCCTCAGAATCTTTCATGGAATAATCATTGTGACACCAGGGTAACCATTGAGACAATTCATCTTTCGATTGTTCAACAGCGTTATAAAATGAAGAGACATCTTCTTCCTGATAAGTTCTTATTGTTATAGATCTCATGAATTTCTCACCGTCTTTTAAGGTTGAAGGAATGATTTCTGCCATCCATCTTCTTTAAACTGATAAAGTGTTCTCAAGTGAAGACGTGTCTTTTTGAATTCCATAAATTCAATTCTAATGGGTTCAATAGCGAAGGCTTTCCACTCGGAAGGTTTTGCTATGTCATTATGATTGTAGTCTTTTTTGCCTTGAGCATATTTCAATTCTATTTCTTCTAGGGATTCAACAGTCTGTCCTTGCTGAAAAAGGCTTGACACAATTTTAGATTCTTGGCTTCGAGCGGAAAAATACGCACTCGATTCTTCGTTATTGAGGATGGAAGTATTTCCTTGAATCCTGATCTGCCTTTCTGATTCCGGCCACCAGAAGGTAAGAGAAGCTTTAGGAATAGCTGTGATTTCCCGCCCTTTCTGGCTATTAATCGGTCCTGTTATTATAAAGGTTTCTCGATGTACTCTCTTGAGAGAAACGAAACGGGCATTAGGGTAACCATCCGTACCTATTGTCGATAAGCAGCAAGCGGAAGGAATACGTACAGTTGAGTTTTCTTGTTCTCGATCGTACCATTTATTAAATAATTCAAAGGGGGATTTCATTAGGTGCTAGTTTTTTAATGTTCAGTTTTGATACTTTATTTCTATAAGTTAATTCAAAGATCTATTACTGTGTTTTCAAGCGATGCAGCGGTCATAAGGTTGAAATTGAGAATGCATGCTTAAGGCTAATTGAACCTGAATAGGGTTACTCAATTTAAGTTAAAAAAGAGATACTTCAGTGAGAAAGTTAACCCACATATAAATTTTGTTTTCGAAACGATCCTCTGCGACTGATTCATATTGATTACTTTACGCTTAAATAAAAGCTTATGAAGAAGAAGAATGAAAAAGTGGAGCAAGCTGCTCAACAATTAAGAGACGCAGAAAAAACAAGGATACCCTGTGCCCCGGTGCGTGACTTAATCGGCGTAGAAGACGTAAGTGTCGCTTATGAAGTACAAGCAGTCA
>CAZFJO010000240.1:0-6078 GCA_964518915.1 uncultured Saprospiraceae bacterium | reverse complement strand
AATTGTAGAAGGAGAAAAACCCTCACCAGGACCGAAAGAAATTCTTGTGAAGTGGCATGCAACGAGTCTAAACTATCACGACTACTTAGTTGCCGTAGGCGCAATCCCTGTTGCAGAAAACAGGGTTCCGATGTCTGATGGTGCAGGCATAGTGGAAGCTGTAGGTGATCAAGTAAAATTGTGGAAAGTCGGAGACAAGGTTATGTCTATGTTCTTTCCGAACTGGCAAGAAGGACAACCGGCTCTCAATGACATCAGTCACATATCGGGAGAATCAGTAGATGGATATATGACAGAATACAGTTGTCTGGATGAATCTCAGGTTACTGCAATTCCAGAAGCATACAATTATGCAGAAGCAGCTACCCTACCCTGTGCCGGTCTGACCGCATGGAATGCATTGATGCATCCTTCTCCTATTAAGCAAGGAGATAAAGTACTTATAGAAGGGACCGGCGGTATGTCACTTCTCGCCTTACAACTGGCCATAGCTGCAGGTGCTGAAGTATACGCAACCACTTCGTCTGAAAATAAGGCAGAAAAATTAATGGCTCTAGGTGTAAAGAGTGTTTACAATTATCGAGAAGATGAAAGATGGGGAAGAACCATCTATAAAGAGACTGGAGGTATGGATAGAATTCTTGATGTCGGAGGAGGGTCTACCATGGGTCAGTCAATAGAGGCCGCCAAGATTAATGGTCAGATTATCTCAATCGGAATTCTCGGAAACGGCAGAAAAGGAAGCATAACTTTTCCTAAGCTATTTTTTAAATTTCTCACACTCAGAGGAATTGCTGTAGGAAATAAGTCGATGCAGAATGCAATGGTACAATTTATAAACCAGCATAAAGTTAAACCCATTATCGATGGAAGGGCCTTTTCATTTGGCCAATTGAGTGAAGCTTTTTCTTATCAGAACAGCGGAAAGCAATTCGGGAAAATAGTGGTGACTTACACTTAACGAAAGTAAGTAGAGATGTGATCCTTGATATCGGTCCAGTCCGTGACAAGCAGTACGATGGCAGCCAACAATAAAAACAGTATGACCACTTTAAAGTTGCTCCACATTTTATCCGTTCTTTCTCTTCTACTTTTATACCGCCGTCTTCCTGAGTAGGACATAATATTATATTGATTTATTGAGGTACTTCTTAATGCCCTTTCCTTGGGTCAAGTACAGTATCCCTAAAAACAGCACAAATATGAACATTCCTAAGAATACCTTGGCGATATCTCCTGATAAAAATGACTTAGCATAGATAGTTGTTACTATAGTAACAAGCGTAACAACCAGTATAAATAGAATATCTCGTACCGGATACCTAATCGGATAGTGCTTCTGACCCAAAAAATAACCCATCATAAGCATGGTTCCGAAACAAGCTAAGGAAGCCCACGCACTGGCTATGTATCCCAGTCTAGGCAAGAAAATCATACTTATAACAAGGGTAATGACTGCCCCCGTGACACCGATCACCGCGCCATAGATTGTTTTATCAGATAACTTATACCAGATGGATACATTGTAGTACAGTCCGAGGAATAAGTAAGAAAACAATAAGATCGGTATGATGTCTTGTGGTCCTCGATAATTCTCGCCGACGATTAAGATCACTGCTTCCTGGAAAGCAACGATACCTACCATTACGATTACCGCTGTCACCGCAAATGCGTGCGCAATCTGTCCATAAGCTTCACCCGATTCTTTCTTCTCTGCATTGTTAAAAAAGAAGGGTTCGGCAGCGTAGTTAAAGGCTACTGCAAATAAATTAAGTAGGATAGCGATCTTAGCAGGACCATTGTAAGCACCTGCAACAGTAAGGTTGGCGTCGTAGTCATCCCCTAAGAACCAGTGCATCAATGGTGCTGAAAAAGTCTGATTGATGTTACCCGCAATTCCTACAATTACTAGAGGAAATGAATACCACAACATCTTCTTCCATAATTCAAGATTAAAGGTAACCTTCGTCTTAACAATCTCTGGCAACATTAAGAGCACTACAGTTCCGCTAGCCACAAGATTAGCGATAAAGACATAGTCAATAGGTTCCTTGACGGGAAGGACATCGCGCCACCCTATCCGCGGAAACACTTCTAGAAAAACAAGTACTAAGCCTATGGTCACAACGATGTTTAATAAGCGATAGAAAAGAAATCGCATCGGACGAGACTGCAATCGAAACTTAGCATAGAACATTCCGGCAATCGCATCGAAGCCTATGATTACCGCGAACCACCGTACATAGTAGCCGCTGCCTTCATATTTAATCAACCCAGCTATAGCATCCGCTCCTAGGAACAACAAGCCTACGCCTGTAAGTGCAATAAACCCTACAGGTATCAAGCCAGAGCTAAAAACCGAAGCTTGATCGTACTCCTTCCTGCTACCATACCTGAAAAATGCTGTATCCATTCTGAATAAAAACAACACCAGCAGTATAGAAGAATAAGCATATAAGGTAGAGTAAATACCATATTGCAGCTGATCTTCGAATTTCCGAGTGATGTAAATGGTAAATACAACATAGTGTATTATCCTAGGAAGGATAGAACTCATCCCATAGATCAAGGTTTCACCAGCTAGCTTCTTTACAAATGACATTTATATATTAAAAGTTTTAATAATAAGTAAAGGTACATAATAGATTGTTTTTACAAGTTCATTTACCATTTTGAGTCGCATATCTGCAAGCATTCGGTATGGATAAGGAATAATCCGTGTGTGTCATATCCGGAAAGTCAATCGTTATGCACCGTGGAATGTGCTAGGTATTGCTACATTTGCGTAAGCGAAATCATTATTATAATATGAGCGACAACTGGCAGATAGGTAAGGAAAAGAAAAAAGGCATTGCTCGCGAAACAGAGCAAGCAGTTCTAGTAGGACTGGTAAAACGAGATGATACAGCAGAACAAGTGGCTGAATATCTCGATGAACTAGAGTTTCTAGCCTTGACTGCAGGCGCATCGTGTAAGAAGAGGTACGTGCAGAAACTGTCACACCCTGATGTCCGCACCTTCGTAGGAAAAGGAAAAATAGAAGAAATTGCAGAATTTATAGAAACGCATGAGGATGTCAGTCTTGTCATATTCGATGATGATCTGACAGGTAAGCAGACGTCTATTTTAGAAGAATTTCTCAAGGTAAAAATTGTGGATAGAAGTACACTTATCCTAGACATATTCGCTAATCGTGCCCAGACTGCTCAGGCTAAGACTCAAGTCGAACTGGCACAGATGCAATACCTATTACCCAGACTGCGAGGTCTATGGACTCACCTAGAAAGGCAACGTGGGGGAATCGGAATGAGAGGTCCTGGAGAACAGGAGATAGAGACAGATAGAAGGATCGTAAGAGATAAGATTTCTTTATTGAAAAAGAAACTTGAAAAAATAGATCTACAATCTAAAACGAGAAGAAAAAACAGAGGCGACCTAATCCGTGTAGCCCTTGTCGGTTATACCAATGTCGGTAAGAGTACGTTGATGAATATACTGAGTAAGTCTGAAGTATTCGCAGAGAATAAACTCTTCGCTACCCTAGACACAACCGTAAGAAAAGTAGTTTTTCATACCATGCCTTTCTTACTGTCAGATACAGTAGGTTTCATCAGAAAACTTCCACACCACCTTGTCGAAAGTTTTAAGTCTACACTGGATGAGGTTAAGGAAAGTGATGTTCTGATGCATGTCGTAGATCTAGCACATCCACAATATGAAGACCATATCAAGACGGTAATGAATACGCTCAAGGATCTTGAGTGCCATGAGAAACCTACCCTTATGGTATTTAATAAGCTCGATGCTTACCGAGAGACGACCTTCGATGATTATCTTCAAGAAACTGAAAAGAAAGAAATCCTGGAAGGCCTGCAAGAGCGGCTTAATAATGAATACCAACTTCCGTGCGAATTTATAAGCGCCATCAAAAAAGAAAACATCGATAAATTGCGTGATACCATGACCACCATGATCACGGAACAATACGAAAAAAGATATCCCTACCGAAAAAAAACGTGGTAATGAATATGTTGAAAAAATATGCTGATTTATTGGTAGACTATTGCCTAGACTTGAAAAAAGGCGAAAAGCTCTACATCTCCTCAAGTACACTTGCAGAACCCTTAATCAGAGAAGTATATAGAAAAGCAACTGCGGTCGGTGCTTACACAGAAGTAGATCTTTCCTTCCGAGAACAATCCAACATATTTTTTGCGGAAGCAGATGATGACTTACTGAAGGAAATTCCAGTCTTCAAGGAAAAGGCTCTATCGACCTTCGATGCCTACCTCAACATACGAGCTCCTCACAACCTTATGGAAAATCAATCCGTCGACCCTGCTAAAAAGAAAATAAGACAAGCCGCATTGAAGAAGCTCAATGACATCTATTTTACCAGGACTGGCGACGGAAGTATGAAACGATCCTTGTGTCAGTACCCTACTCAAGCCAATGCCCAGAAGGCAGGGATGAGTCTAGAAGAATATGAATCGTTTATCCACAATGCCTGTGGACTTCATACCGACGACCCCGTAAGTCACTGGCTTGAAGTAAGGAGGAAGCAACAGAAACTAGTAGACTTACTCAATACAGCATCTGATATCAGATACATCAATGATAAGTCTGACATTTCATTTTCTGTAAAGGGAAGAACATGGATCAATTCTGATGGCCGGACGAATATGCCATCAGGTGAAGTATTCAGTGGCCCTGTTGAAAACAGTGTCAATGGAACCATTCATTTTCACTACCCTAGTGTATTCATGGGAAGTGATGTAGAAGGCATAACATTAGAAGTTAAGGATGGTGAAATCGTAAAATGGTCTGCAGAAAAAGGTGGGGATGTTCTAGACCAAGTATTCCAGATTGATGGAGCTAGACACTTCGGTGAAGTTGCCATCGGCACCAACTATAATATACAACGCCCGACTAAGAACATCCTTTTCGATGAGAAAATCGGCGGTACCATTCATATGGCTGTCGGACAATCGTACAAGCAGACAGGTGGATTGAATCAATCGACTATTCACTGGGATATGATTTCTGATATGAGGAATGGCGGACGTATTGTAGTAGATGGAGAAGAGATCTACCAAGATGGGTTCTTTCTTAATGGTCTCCTTGACTAATATGTAAACTAGGCTTCATACATTATTAATGCGTAAGGTTTACCTACTTGTGATGTAGTAAATTCCGTAGAGAAAAGTATTTTAGCAGCCTTTTAAATGACAAGATTGATATGAACAAGAGTCAGATAGCCTCCCTGAAAGAGATATGCGAAATCGCTGGTGCCCCAGGGCACGAACAACGGATAAGAGCCTTAGTGTTAGATAAGATAGATGGACTTGCCGATGAGGTAAAGACAGATGCTATGGGTAATGTCATAGGCATTGTACGAGGAAAAGGAGATAAGAAAGTTATGGTGGCCGCGCATATGGATGAGATCAGCTTTATGGTGACCCATATCGACGACAATGGCTTCATAAAATTTCACACCCTCGGTGGATTCGACCCTAAAACTTTAACCGCTCAGCGTGTCATCATTCATGGTAAGGAAGATGTAATGGGGGTTATGGGTACGAAACCCATCCATGTCATGACAGCAGAAGAAAGAACGAAAGCTCCTAAGACAACAGATTTTTTTATTGATACTGGATTATCGGGAGAGAAAGTAAAGAAACTGGTCTCAGTAGGAGACACCATAACGAGAGAACGTAGCCTTGAAATCATGGGCGATTGTGTCAATGCAAAATCAATTGACAATCGGGTCAGTGTATACATACTGATTGAAACCCTCAAGCTTCTAAAAGGAAAAGAACTTCCCTACGATGTTTATGCCGTATTCACGGTACAAGAGGAAGTAGGGTTAAGAGGAGCCATGACAGCTGCTTCAGGAATAGATCCTGACTTCGGAATAGCCCTCGATGTCACGCTTGCTTATGACCTGCCCGGAGCTCAACCTCATGAGATGGTATCTCGCTTAGGAAAGGGAACTGCGATTAAAGTAATGGATGGTGCTACCATCTGTGACTATAGAATGGTTAAGTATATGAAGTCCGTGGCTTCAGAACTTGACAT
>CAZFJO010000239.1:0-6158 GCA_964518915.1 uncultured Saprospiraceae bacterium | reverse complement strand
AAATCAGGATACCAAGGAATGGATATTCAATGACTTTGACAGAATTTTTGAGTTGGTAAAAAATAGATTGGGAATGAGTTCTGAAACTTATGACCTATTCGGCCACTCTGCAGGTGGTCAAGTCTTACATAGATTCGCCATTTTTAATGCTAACAATAATGCGGATAGAATACTTGCTGCTAATTCTGGATGGTATACTGTACCAGATATAAAAGACGCATTCCCTGTCGGACTTAAGAATGGTCCAGCCACTGCAGAGGATTTAAGTTTCAGTAAGAAGCTGGTGATTTTTCTAGGAGAGAAAGATGATGCAGATGAAACAAGAGGAGACCTTCGACATACTCCGGAACTAGACAAGCAAGGAACACATAGATATGCTCGAGGCAAATATTTCTATAATACCTCTAAAGAAGTTGCATTGAAATTAGGCAAGGCGTTTAATTGGAAAATGGAAACGATACCAGGAGTCGGACATGACTATATTAAGATGAGTAAGGCTGCTGCTGCTTATCTGTATGAATAAACATAAAATGAATCAGAATCTGATATGTTTTCTTAATTGCCAGTATTGATTTTACTACTTGAATTTTTAAAAAAGGGAATGTTGTTATTTAGGCAGTGAATTTCTGTCTTACCTATGTATATTTCTTCCCGCCTACCATAATAAGGATTGTTTTTTCAAGAGCCGATTATAATAATAAATAGGAAGGCAATGGATGACCATAAATATTCGGATTTCTTTATGGTCTGATGTATTTCACATCCACGTTTATTTTGTATTTCCTTGTTGTGAATCAGAGCTATGCGGTGCGATTGTGCGCATCTATAATCAGCCAAAACCATCAATAAATGCACATTTTGGCTGATTATAGATATTTATAAATCAGCCATTTTTAATATTTTTTAGTACTTTTGGCTGATTATAACGCAACCACCATTCATGAGATAGCCAGATAACCAGGTTGTGAAAAAGTGCTTCAATGAAATTAATAGGCAGAAAAATACAACAAGAAACATTTCACAATTTAGCTCAGAGTACGGAATCTAAGCTCGTTGCCGTAATCGGGAGACGGCGTATAGGTAAAACCTTTTTAGTAAGAAAATACTATCGCGATACATTTGCATTTGAGATTACGGGATTACTTAATGGCAATCTAAAAGACCAATTAGAAAACTTTACTTCTTGCTTAATTAAACAAGGATTAAAAATAGCAAGTCTTGCAAGACCCACTTCATGGATAGAAGCTTTTCAGTTACTAGAACTACACCTAGCCCAGATAAAACATAAAAGAAAAAAAGTAATTTTTCTAGATGAGCTTCCATGGATGGACACTCCCAGGTCTAAGTTTATTATGGCTTTTGAAAATTTCTGGAATAGCTACTGCACCAAGCGCAATGACATCATCTGTGTCGTCTGCGGTTCCGCTGCCTCATGGATGATAAAGAAAATAGTAAATAACAGAGGAGGATTACACAATAGGATTTCGGAGGTGATTCGGCTTAAACCTTTTTCATTAAGAGAGACAGAGGCCTTTCTTAAGGAGAAAGGTATCCGCTGGAGCAGGTATGATATTATTCAATTACAATTGGTACTTGGAGGCGTACCCTATTATTTGGATTTAATCCGCAAAGGAGAAAGTTTTACACAATTTATAGATAGAGTCTGTTTTAAAAAAGAGGGCAACCTATACGATGAATACAACAAGCTCTTCTCATCTCTATTCGCAGAAAATTCAGACCACCAGAAAGTCGTAGAAATACTTTCTAAGAAAAAAATAGGGATGACCAGAAAAGAATTGATCTCTCATAGTTCATTTAAAAGTGGTGGAACACTTACTCAGATATTATTAGAACTAGAGGAGTCAACATTTATCGAAAGCATGGTTCCATACTCCTATAAGAAGAGTAAATCGCAGTATAAGCTTACAGACAGTTTCTCCATATTCTACCACAAGTTTATGGTGGTAAAAGGAAAGAGAAATAAATCTACCTGGAGTAAGATTGTACGATCACCATCATGGATAAGCTGGTCAGGATTCGCATATGAAAGATTATGTTTCTCACATATCATCCAGATAAAAAAGGCTTTAAATATAGAAGCCATAGAATCAGAAGCCAGTACTTGGTCTATAAGCAATCAAGACCAAGGCGCACAGATAGATATGGTGATTGATAGGACAGATAGAGTAGTCAATGTATGCGAGATTAAATTTTCTCAGAACACATATACTATCGATAAAGAGTATGCTAAAAATCTAAGAAATAAATTGCACTCTTTTTCTCTTCTCCCAGACAATAAAAAGAAGACTTTATTTCTCACGATGATTGCTCCTTTCGGTGTGAAGGAAAACCCGTACTACCATGAACTGGTACAGAATGTAATAGAAATGGATGCGATGTTTGAATAGGAAGATCCAAACCAGATACGATAATCCACCACTCAATAAAATAAATGATATAAAACCATGTTTACATCATATTCAATCTCTCCTCATTAAAAATCAAAAATCTAATCCTGGATATGAAAAAGATCATGTTCTTCTTAACAATCTTGTTTCTATCCTCTTGCGCTACTAACACGAAACATGAAACTATAGCAAGAAGAACGGTAAAAATTTTTCAGGAAAATGAAATATTGTATCCTGCTAATTGTTCTATCCGATTACTTAGAAAATCTAGTAAAATTATTGAATATCAATTAAAAGTAAAAGACAGACCAGGATATAAAATATTTCAAACACACCCGGAACAGAAAATCCTGAAGAATACTATTGACTATCCTTTGTCAATATTATCCGTGAATCAATTCGCTTCTCTAAATGAGGGTATTAAACAGGTCGTTCAATCACTTGACATAAGATCAGAAAAAGTGATCTTAATAATTAAAAATGAAGACATTGTTCTTCATCTTTATAAAGGATACCCCACTGATGACAATAAAATACTTAATAAAGACACTAAGATAGAGATAGAAAACACCTGGTTCTATACCTTAAGCGATCCTATTCCAGAAAATAGAAATCCCAATTAATCAAACATTAATCTATAAAACTGCTTGAAAATAAAACCCTACTTAATCGCCAGAAGCTCTACTTCGAAAATCAGTGTTGTGTGTGGTCCGATATCCTGTCCTGCACCTCTTTCTCCATAAGCCAGATCTGATGGAACGAATAGCTTCCACTTAGATCCCAGCGGCATAAGTTGCAAGGCTTCGGTCCATCCTGCAATCACCCCATTCACTGGAAATGAAGCAGGCGTTCCACGCTGTACAGAACTATCGAAAACCTTTCCATCTATCGTCGTTCCATGGTAGTGAGTCGTAACGGTACTATTTATGTTGGGTCTGATTCCTGAACCTTCTTTTATGATTTCGTATTGAAGTCCACTGTCTAACGTAACAACGCCTTCTTTTGTACCATTAGCAGCTAGAAATTCTTGTCCTGCTTTAATGGCTCCTTCATGTTTCTTAGCTTGCAACTTAGAAAAATGCTGATTGATGAAGGCACCTGCTTCGTTTTCACTCATTTTTAATTCTGCTCCAGAGAAAGCATCTTCTACGGCTTGGCTGAAAACCTGCGCATCTAATGCATCTACTCCTTGGTTCTGAAGACTTCTCGCAATATTTATTCCTAAGCTATAGCTTAGTTTTTCTAACTCGTTCATATGGTTCATTTAAAAATTCGGGCGAAAGTAAGCTTTTAATGTTAGATGGGTAGAAAAACATGGTAGGGTTTATAGTGGAATAGGATAAATCAGGTATCTCAAGGCTAACCATCTAGCACAAGTAATATATTCTGAATTATAGTAAGCCATCCTCTGAATTCATGGCAATAAGAGACAGGTATACTAAACTACCTTCATCATTAGATTGAGGTATCCATAAAAAAGAGAAGATAAATCAAAATTTTAAGCTTCTAGTTGTCAGTATTTTTGAAAAGGTTTCGTCTCAACAGAATGCTCAATTTCCATTCTTATAAAATAATTTCCCTTCTGTAAGGTCGATACATCAATTCTATTCGATCCCTTTAAGGTCCCTTGCATCATTTTCTGTCCTAAGACATTAAAAATCATATATTGACTTACGTTTTTTTCAGATTCTATATATAGATTATCCGTTACTTGAGAAGGGTATATGGCAACTTGTTCCGTGAAACTTAAAATATCCACGGAGGTAGTAGAATTCGAAAGTTGTATATCATCTATCAAAAAACCTCTGTCTCCAGTAGCACTTGCATCAGACAAAACAGATATAAAAAGAAAAATTGAATCTGCCTCTAGTTCTTGATTACCTGCAGTCATTGGTATTGTACATTCAATAAATCCCTCATCCTCAGATACGGAAATCAATTGTAATGCTCCATAGGATTTATAATTAATTGAATCTTCTAATACTTGCAAGTCAATGTCTGCTATAGTTTCAACTGTAATGGCTGCTATAAACATAGAATCAGGCGTATTTCCTAAATGTCTGCACTTAAATTTAATCTCGTCAGCAACATCATCACACTCACCGAGATAAACCAAATCTGTATATGAATCTAATTCATTCCCTGCAATATGTAGAGAAAAATCTCCAGAAGCTGATTCATCAGATCTTTTAATTCCAAAAAACTCATCTGAAATAGCGGCTGGGTCTTCATTAGAATTAAGCGCAGCCTGCAGGTCTGTATTCCCTAAAATGGTGAAGATTCTTAAAAAAGGTGCAAACCCTTCAGGAAACAAGGCAGCATTTTCAAAAACCTGACCATTAACTTCAAGTTCAAACGCTGACCAGTCTTCGAAATTACCCACTGAATCATCGCATTGCGCTTCTAGGGTAATAACATTAATCATTAAGAATAAGAATAGTAGGTAGTTTCTTGCAAGCATAATTCAGATTTAAATAAATTGTGATTTAGTAAAACAATGTTTCCTTTCTATCTCGGCTAAAGTATTTCGATAATAAAGTTATATAAAAACGCATATATATCCAATATAATTAAAAAAGACAAGGAAGGTTTCCTCTTACTTAAAACTTCAGTGCGGCCCCTGTCTTAAGTGTAGGAAATAGAGGAGAAGATAAACTTACATGAAGATGAATACGAGGGTTCGGGATATACCTTAAACCAAGTTCAAGAAACATAGAAGATCTTTCAGAACTCGTACTTGTTTCGAGAAAAGAAAAACCTATTGTTCCATATGGGTTTAGAGAATAATTAGTAAATATATACTCCCTAAAGCCAAGGTTTAATCTGCGAATTTCATCTGCGGTCCACAAGGATAGGATTAAGGATTTAGTCGGATAACGACTTGGAAAACTAATTTCAGTTCCTATCTCAATAACATTACCAGACATGGGTTCATTTATCTCAGGGAAAACAAAGGAAGCCGTAAGATGGAATCGAAATTTTCTAGTAAAGTAAGATTTCGGTTCTACACTTGCTTTTTTTAGTTTGTTATAATCCCTTACTAAATCTTTAACATTAGATTCAGAAAACTTCAACTTAGGGCTCACCCTTAATGTCGGAGAAAAAATATTTTTTAAAATATCGATGTGTTCGTTACCAAAATGAAAAAGTCCTTTTTCTAATCGTAGAAATCCTACTGTATCCACCTTCAGTAAATTCCTTTCAGCAGTACTCCCATATTCTTTAACTATTATATAGATCTTGTGTAACTCTCCTTGCTCATCTTCTATGAACATGAAGTTGGTTTTATACATAAATAATTTCATGGCTCCTTCTTCTATCACCTGCATCAGGGCTACACCTTTGGTATTCGGAGAAGAGTTACTTGCGCTTATTACATCTATCTCCCTTGGTTCGTATTTCTGGTTGTCCCCTATCGTTAAGTATTCCAGCGAATCCGCTTTTATTTCAACTTTCTTATCTCTATCTCTAACCGTCACTGATGTCCAATCAGAGCTAAGGCCATCAGATAAAATCTCAACAGTCTTGGTTTTTCCATTTTTAAATGCAATTACTCCAGTTTTAGTCTGAAGCTGACTAAACCCCATAACATAGATACAACTACACAGGATTGTAAGAAAAAGTCTAAGTATTATCATAACATAAAATTAAAAAACCTCTGGCATATTTTCTTATACAAGAGGTTAATCAATGTAGTCCCACATGGGTTCGAACCATGGACCCCCTGTCCCGATACCAACCAAGAGAATC
>CAZFJO010000238.1:0-6211 GCA_964518915.1 uncultured Saprospiraceae bacterium | reverse complement strand
TTGAAAGAGTCTTTTCTGATTGCGATAGAAAACATCATATCAAGCAATGAAAAAATCACAGTTGCAGAAGATGAGTTCAACATCTTCCCTAATCCTTCCCATGGAGACTTCTACTTTAACAATAAGAGCCCGTATACGTTCGATAAAATAGTTGTCTACGACGCTACAGGTCGAGCAATTGTTCAAGGGAATTACAACGATTCATCAAGAACCAGTAGCCTTGCCCCAGGAACTTATTTTGTAGAAGCTATAAATGAAAACTTCAAGGTAACCAGAAAGCTCATCGTCCATTGATTACAGGTAGATGACCTAGGCCTACGACTTAGAAAGTAGCCAGTACCCTGGAAATCTCAGAAATGAATACATCACTGAATATCGCTCGTCTATGGCTGGTGTGCGCCATAGGAATCAATTCTATATCATCCGGATTTACTTTCTGAAGATTAACCGAAGAGTCGTAAGGGATCAATTCGTCGTCGGTACCATGGAACAAGGTGACTTTACATTGTATTTCCTCGAGATGCTTTTTATTGTTAAGAGGATACTTTATCAAGAAGTCCGGTATAAACGGCATCTTTCTATCCTTGAGATTGATAAAACTCTCATAGGGAGAATTCAGAAATACATGAACAGGATTATTCTTAGCGGCCAGATGAGTTGCCATTCCTGTACCCATAGAATACCCTACTAAGAAAATGTCGCTTTCCTCATAATGCTCAAGCGCATACTCATATACCTTATCGGCGTCTGAGAACAATTGTTTTTCAGATACAATCTTACCATCGCTCTTACCATATCCGCGGTAATCTGGCATCAAGACATCGTAGCCATTTCCCATCAGACCATAGGCTTGATGCAAGCACCTTTTGTTGCTGCCCTTGTTTCCGTGAAAATAAATAATGAGACCGTTACTTGGCTTTTCTTTAAGCAGGAGACAATGAATATACATGCCTTTTTCTACCTCCAGTTCTATTTCTTCTCCTTGTCTAAACCGGTGGTTTTCTGGTAGCTGATCAGGCATAAAAAATATCTTATCCTGCATAAAGTATACAACAATACAGACTACTGCATACAATGCTAAAAGACCGATAATTATACCTTTAAACCACTTCAACAGTAAAACGATTTATATCTTAAAGTAATGTTTTAAACCTAGGACGTTTCGGAGGTATGTCTCCTAATCTTTCTTTCTTACTGGCTTCGTAAGAGCTGTAATTCCCTTCGTAGAAAACCACTTCTCCTTCATCCTCATAGGCAAGAATATGAGTTGCTAATCTATCTATGAACCACCTGTCGTGAGATATAACAAGGATGCAACCCGCAAAATTTTCAAGGGCTTCTTCCAGTGCTCTCAGTGTATTGACATCAATATCGTTCGTAGGCTCATCCAGGAGAACTACATTGCCCCCTTCCTTCAAGGTTATGGCAAGATGCAACCTGTTTCTTTCTCCACCAGATAGTACCCCTACTTTCTTCTGCTGATCCGCACCTGTGAAATTAAACTTACTTATATAAGCCCTTACATTTACTTCCTTGTTGCCTACCATGATTGTGTCGTTGCCTTGTCCGACCACTTCGTAGATGGTTTTATCTGGCAATAGGTCCTTGTGACTCTGATCTACATAAGCCATCTGGACAGTATCCCCGAGTGAAATCTCACCGCTGTCTGGTTTTTCTTCACCCATGATCATCCTGAATAAAGTAGACTTCCCTACCCCATTGGGTCCGATGATTCCGATGATGGCATTCTTAGGAACAGAAAGGTCGAGATTCTCAATCAGCACTCTACCATCGTATGATTTCGTAACTCCAGAAAGGTTGATAACATTATCTCCTAATCTAGGTCCTGGAGGAATAAACAATTCTAGTCGGGCTTCTCTTTCTTTTACCTCCTGATTTCTCATAGATTCGTAAGCATTAAGCCTCGCTTTTCCTTTAGACTGTTTAGCCTTAGCGTTCATTCTTACCCATTCTAATTCTCGCTTGAGGATCTTCTGACGTTTAGATTCAGACTTTTCCTCTTGAGCAAGACGCTTGGATTTCTGATCCAGCCACGAGCTATAATTCCCCTGCCATGGAATCCCTTCTCCTCTATCTAGTTCTAGTATCCATCCAGCAACATTATCTAGAAAGTATCTATCGTGGGTAACGGCAATGACTGTCCCAGGAAAGTTCTTAAGGAATTGCTCTAACCAGTGTACACTTTCTGCATCAAGGTGGTTCGTAGGCTCATCCAGTAACAGTATATCTGGCTTACTTAATAACAATCGACATAGGGCTACCCTTCTCCGCTCTCCTCCAGATAGAACAGCTACAGAAGCATCATCCGGCGGGCACCTAAGTGCGTCCATAGCGACTTCCAGGGTATGATCTAAATCCCATCCACCTAGGTGATCCATTTTTTCTAACAGTTCTCCTTGCTCTTCTATCAGCTTCATCATCTCGTCATCCCCCATAGGTTCTGCAAGTTTAAGAGAGATGGCTTCATAAGCCTGCACTACATCCACAATGTGCTGCACACCTTCTTGTACTATTTCCTTGACGGTTTTACTTTCATCTAAGATAGGTTCTTGTTCTAAGTAACCTATCTTATACTCTTTATCGAAATTGATATCTCCCTGGTAATTGTTATCTAAGCCAGCTATGATTTTCAGTAGACTAGATTTACCACTACCGTTGAGACCTATGACTCCTATTTTTGCTCCGTAGAAAAAAGAAAGCCATATATTATTTAACACGCGCTTACTAGGTGGGTATACCTTAGATACACCTTCCATCGCAAAAATTACTTTATTGTCCGACATCTATATTATTCGTAAATGGTTTAAAAGAAGGTGCAAAAATGCGTATTTTTTTGGACTTGATAGCCTCCTATATATACTCATTACCATATTGTTTCCTAGGAAAGACTGGAATGGTCAGCATTTATGAAAGGAGATGTGAAACAGTCTTGCAGCAAAACAAGATACAACTTCCTGAAATTCAGTGAACTTATACTATAATTATACTGATCCATACAAGCTCATAGCTGCATATCTCTGGGGTGTGCTACGAATCTTAAAAATGAAATTGAAGGGTCTCTACAATTAAGATTTACCTCTGTTCTTTCCCATGAAGACATTAACCTTAGGGTCTTGAGGATTTCCAGCTGCTCTTCTGTATCCTACTATCTGGCCTACATGCTGGATGGCATCCGCAAGAGGTCCATTAAACAAGTGCCACAGCGGAAAAGAATTAGAATTTTCTCCTCTATTGAAAATTATTTTCTTACCACTTACGGCTTCCATCTCTAGGGACATAAAAGCCTTACTTGCTTTATCACAATTTTCAAGGGTTCTTCTTCTGATATCCGCGAATGCTGTCGGTGCTTCTCCTGAAGCACTCCCGTTAGGTGTTCCCATAGCTGCATTGAGGACCACACTTGATAATCCATATATATGCGATAGGGTTTCTCTTATGGTTCTGCTATCTTCTGATGGCTTATAATCCAGGTCTTTTTCACTTAGTCCTTCTGTTGCCCAGTAATATCTGTACCCTAGACCATCTATCATCCTGGCGATGATTGATCCTTGGTTGTAATCTCCTGGGTAGGATTCTATGAATTCGTAAGGTAGAGAATGGGAAGTGGTGTCAGACATTTGCGCAAGCGATATGGTTAATGAGAAAAAAAACAGAATGAATGTATGTATATATTTCATGACTATACTCTTGATAAGTTAATATTTCCACAACATCGTGAAATTTTCTAGCAAAGGTTGTTAAGGTTGCTTTAAGTTTTTTAAAGTTCATAAAATGAGACAATAGACAAAAGTCTTAATCGCGTTAAAAAGTCCATAACCAATACCCATCCATATGTCTAGACTACTCATTTTTTTAACCGCATTACTGTTCATCTGCTCTTGTCAATCTGAAGAACGAATTGAGGTTGTCGAAGAAATAACATTCCCTGGTGTAGACGAACGCTTATGGCCATACTTTGAAGCATTTGAGCGGGAAGCGGAAATCAGAAATCTAAATATAGATCTTACCAGAGAAGGGATAACTGGAGATATCGTCAACATCGATCAAGGGACGGTCGCGGGCCAATGTAATTTCAATTCCCATCGGGCAGAACACCTAACCGTAGATCTTACATTCTGGAACAGGGCTTCTGTTCTATTTAGAGAATTTATAGTCTTCCACGAACTCGGGCATTGTTCCTTATTTAGAGGTCACGAAGAAGATGCATACTCTAATGGTGCTTGCATATCTATTATGCGCAGTGGTCTAGGGGAATGCTTAGACAACTATAGAAATGCAACACGAGCAGATTATCTCGACGAATTATTCTCCAGGAGAAACGAAATTTAAAAATTAATAAGCAGTATTCATTTACTTACTTAAGTGGGCAGGAACATAATAGTAAATCCAGCAATTATGAGTCCAATTATCGGCCTGAATGACAAGCGCAGTAACCTTGCTAAAGCACAACACCAAGTATACCCACAGAAAAGTCCTGAAGGTATAATGGAAGAATACATGATGGGATTGAGACAAGAGATCAGCAAGCTCCAGGATTCCATTACGGAATTACAAGTATCGCAGAAATCATCTGAGACAATCAATCCTTATGTACTCATATCCACAAGTGAATGCATAGAGTTCGTAAGGTGTCACAATATAACTCGATTAGAAGCAGACGGGAATTACACATATATATACGACCGCAATGGACAGAAGTATACGGCTTCTAAATCGATAAAGTACTTCGCTGATATTCTTCCTGAAAACGCATTTCTGAGAAGCCACCAATCTCATATCGTAAATATCAATGCTATTAAGAAGTATTGTCGAGAAGACGGTGGCCAGATCATACTAGACAATGATAAGGCAATACCTGTTTCAAGAAATAAGAGAAATGAAATGATGTCTGTGTTCCGAGCTATGTCGGTGTAACTTGCTTAAGCTGAGAAACTGGTCCCACAACCGCAGGTCTCTGAAGCATTAGGATTATTAAAGGTAAATCCTCTGTTGTTCAGTCCTTCTAACCAACCTACTTCCATACCCAGTAAGTAGATACCATGTGATTTCTCCATAAGTATTTTCATACCTGCAATATCGTAGACTTGATCTGCTTCTTTCTGTACATCGAAACCTAGGATATAAGAGAAGCCAGAACAGCCTCCACCTTTTACTCCGACTCTTAATCCGTAATCCTCGCTGATATTCTGTTCTTTCTTAATTCTCTTTAGCTGCTTCATAGCTGCATCGGAGATTATTATCGGGCTTGTAAGTGTTTCTGTACTCATGATAAAAGATTATAATACAAAAATAAGGAAAAGGTTGATGATTATACGTACTTATTCATACCTTAATCCGGTAAAATATTTTAACAGCTACGGAGGCAAGATGGTTTCATTTAAATTGGTCCGTGGTCTTACAATTTAAAGAATGAACACTGTTATTACTACCCTTCTAGAAGTTATAAAATACTCCGTACCGGCTCTGATAGTCTTTTTCACCATCAATTCGATCATGAAAAAATACCTCAATCAGCAATATAATATGGAGGCACTCAAGTTTAAACAAGATCAGTATAAGGAAATTATGCCACTAAAGTTTCAGGCATACGAGAGGCTGGCTCTGTTTTTAGAAAGAATTAAACCACAACAACTTATATTCAGATTACGGAACACGGAGAGTAGCGCGGACTCCTTGAAAACATCTCTACTAATTGCGGTAGAAAAGGAATACGAGCACAACCTTACTCAACAGGTCTACGTATCTGATAAATTGTGGCAGATTGTATCCCTTGCTAAAGAAGATACCCTTGCCCTTATATCTTCTATACAGGCAGATGATGTTCAGACATACATCAGTCAGATCCTTGCACAACATGCTGGTCAGGCATTGAATCCTATAGACCAAGCTCTTTCTGCCATTAAGAAAGAAGTAGAAATCGTATCTAGTTGATAAATTAAGTCCATGAAAAAAATCACGTTGAATACCCTCTATAAATCCCTAAGCTTAATTTTCCTACTGACAGTCGTTGCGGGCTGTAGCAAGAAAACTTACGTTGCAGAGGTAGATGAAGAATACTACCGCATAGATAAGTATAGGAAAACGACCGATAGCAATATCGATAATATGATCAAGCCCTACCAGGATAAACTTCTCAGTAAGATGGATGAAGTTATCGGAAGCAATGAAGTTGAGATGAGTAAGAATAAGC
>CAZFJO010000237.1:0-6215 GCA_964518915.1 uncultured Saprospiraceae bacterium | reverse complement strand
ATAACCTTTGCTAACATTTTATATTTCTCAATTGTTGTTTGCGGACCTGCGACGCGAATCGTCTTAGAAGCACTTTCATACCAATCAGCAAAAGGCCTTATCGTCAGTATAACTTTCGCTTCCGGAAAACGCTTTAGAAGAATTTTGTAAAAGAAATATCCCGGAAAATCGACACTAGCTTCGTAGCCATCGAATAAGCTACTCCAATCTGTTCTACCGGTAGAATGCAATTCTTGCCAATATTTCAGATCGCTAGGATTACTAATCAATTCCTTCATATGGTAGCACTTATTATACCCTAGATGCTCAAGTGCAACCTTCAATGTGGTTGTCCCTGTCCGAGGGAATCCTGCTCCAATTATCTTTAGTCTTCCCATTACCTTAATTAAAGGTTATACGTTCACCGCGATAAACAATATCAAACTTAGCCCACTTCATCACATCCTTATTAGCCACATTTTTGAAGAATATTTTAGCCTCGAAGACTTCTTTATTATCAGGATAAGTGACTTCAATCATCTTAGCATGAGGAGCCTCACTGCTTAGTCTTACATATCCGGCAGTAATTAATCGATTATTGGTCTGTGGAAGCACGTCTACATCACTTGTAATCGCCGAAAACATATTTAATCCTCTCTCCTTGCCGTATTGCCAGACTTGCTTAATCGTTCTATTTTCTTCATCAATCTCATATTCTACTGCTTTAGAGTAAGTAGGTATTTTTTCAAATTTTCTAGCATAACCATTGTCAAAAAGCAATATATTTCCATTATCCAATAGTCTAATGCTATGCTGCCCTGAAACCCAATCAAAATCATTTACTAATTCAGTTCCTTCTTGCACTCTTGCAGGATAAGGTGATCCATTATCATCGATAGCCGTTAGCAAATATTTATCGGTATTTTCACCTTGCCCTTTAATTCCCCCATTACTCCATCCTTTGTGTGGGGCTAATATCCATTTTAAATTGCTGTGCTGGTCTAATTTGACGACGCCTTGATTTCGACCAGATACCAAAATACAATTGTCCGCTTGACTGTGATATACCGAATTCACATGAAACCAATCTTTATAATTGTCTCTTCCGAGTTTATCATTTAACAAGCTGCGATCCACATCTAGAACCGTTCGCATATCCCAGTCACGTGTAACATTCATAGTTTCTCGATCTAACTCTACGACAGCATCATATCGACTTTTGAGCTCAATTTCACCTTCATAAATGATCGAATTTCTTTTTGATGCACCCATTAAAAAGTTTCCACTTGGCAATTCTTTAATGTCGTGATCACCAGCATAGCCTCCTAATTGCCATTGTCTAATTGTTTCTCCTAGTTCATTTACTTCGAAAACATCTATCCAACTTGCATAGATTCTATGTCCATTCTTTAAAATTGTACTGAAAGCAATCCTTCTAGTTTCGCTCATATCTAAGTACCATCTTATTATTCCTTTGTCGTCAAAAATAATGGTGTAGGTATCAAATTTATCATTATTAGGAACCAATAAATCGAATTCATGAAAGCCAGGTTCCATTTTCGACCTTTCTAGTTTAGCGATTTCGATTGTAGGAAAAAATGCCGGAAGTGGCTCGGTGTGTATGGAGACTGATTCTTGAAACGATCCACCTTCTTTGTTTTCCGCAATGATTGTAACTTCATTGATAGTATCAGGATATAGACCTATGACTGGTATCAAGTGCATAGTCTGAAAACTATTAAAATATCTTTTAAAAGATTGCTCCCCATTTACAACGTATGAAACCTTCACTTCTTCATTAGTTGAGAAAGTTATTCTGGCAGCCTGTGGGACACGGCCAGTTGTATTCTGGTTAATGTTTATTTCTTTTAAAAGAATTGATTTTAGGGGCTTAACATCTTGTGGGCCACATGAACCAAGTAATACAATGAAGGTCAGTAATCCCAACGTTAGAATAGGATAAGACTGAAATTTCATCGTTTCGTATGGTTGAAATTTATCCAAATTAAGCAGACCCCATGAGGACACTTCTTCTTTTAATAACAACAATTCCGAAAATCAACATAGATAGACTGACAATGATCAATCCCCACTGGCTGAGCGTAGGGATACCGGCAGCCACTTCGCTTATGTTTATAATCATAGCTAAGCCTGGACCTGTCCCACCTGCAATACCACAAGTTGTACTAACATCCCAGTCTATACAACCAACTCCAAAACCACCACCTGGATTTCTCCATACCCATGGATTAGGTCCTGCATCGCTGTCTGTAGTGGTTGACCAAAATATTTGCCCGAAGGAACCAAAATCTTGATCAACTTGCAAAGAAAGCCAATATGTACCTGGACTAAGCACAGGGCAATTTACTGATGTCAATAATGGATAGTCAGTTCCAGGAAATACTTCTGAAAAGACCAGGTTACCTGGAATTCCGGTTGCGTCATCATAGACTCGCATGGTAATGTCTCCAACAATACTTCCCGTAAATGTTGGTTGAACTGAAATGATACTCCTACTGCCACCAGGTGGTATTACAAAATCATCAGCGGCTTCACAATCGTATGCACTAAAACCAGCCTCAAATTCTTGAGTAGGTCCACCATTGCCTGTTAGCATGCTTTGTTCATATGTGATATCAACAGCACCTGTACCTACTGATTGCGCAATAGGTAAAGTACCCATAACACTTGGATTATCAACTTGCGGAACGGCCCCTTGTGAGGATAGTGTCGTCACAATTACGAAGCACAGGAAAAAGGAAAAAAGAAGAGATTTCATGGGGATTGTAGATATTTCTGTAAAAAAAAATGTAAAATATGTAAAATCATGCAATCTACAAGTTTTTCATACTAAAAAACCATCTTTTTTCCTCTATGGTGGTGAATGTGACAAATTTACATATAATATATATCTTAATGTTTAAAACTTTGAATATTAGATGATATCAATTCATACTACCGAAGTAGATCCTACAGCACTCTACATACCATAGTATTGGATACTCTAGATAGACTATTTCGACCACTGTATTCTTGTTTCGAAAAACATTTATAAAGTGTTAAAAACAAGGTTTAACATCGACCAAAACCATCATCACTTCACAAAAAACATAGACCAACATTTCGTAGTATTCCAATAATTAAACTAATTTAGACCATAGCAATAAATCAATCCCCACTTTACGTATTTCTATTCCATACTACTGCTCTGCAGTATCAATCCCTTATTCAATAATTTATAGCTGGTGCCACTATGCTATATACTTTAATCTTTATGAATATGAATTATCGGATTGTCAGGGGCGGTTTTCTATTGCTCTTACTCATCGTTTTCTCAACCTTTAACCTAAGCAATAGTGGCGGTGCCGCTAATCGTATCTGCGCATCGTGCCATACAGGAAACACAGATGAATTGGATGGTGACATCTACATTTCTAACCCCCCGATTGATTACTCTTATGATCAACGCTACCCCATGACCTTATGCGTCGAAGACTCTGAAAAAGCTGCTGCTGGGTTTCGGTTAGAAGCATCCATCGGCACGCTAGAGGTAGGTGCCGGAGAAACCAGAGCCCAGATTATAAATGGAGAAGCAACACATAATCAGCGAAACCCTATAGTTGATAATGTAGCTTGCTGGAACATAGACTGGGTTGCGCCAGGTGGAGGAACAGATGATCTTGTCCTTACCTTCCGTGCCAATGCTGTAAACAACAACTTCGCTACTACAGGAGACAATGGCGGATACTTAATTACCTATGGAAGTATTGCTCTTCCTGTGCAATATGGTGATATAAACATTGATGAAATAAATGGTGCCGTAGAATTAAAATGGTCTACAATGCAAGAAATCAACAATGATAAATTTCTAATTGAAAGAAGCTCAGATTTAAAAAACTGGATTACTGTCAGTACAGTTCTTGGTTCAGGAAATTCTTCCGCAAGAGTGGATTACACCTATAAGGATTATCCATCAATCACAGGCACTATTTTCTACAGAATCAACCAGGTTGATTACAATGGTAGCAGCCATATATCAGATCACCTATCGGTAACTATTCATAATTCTGAATTGACTCAGACAGTTTATACCCTCGGAGAATCAATAGCTACAACTATCCCTGGAGAGATGTCATTATATAGCATTTCTGGCATGAGAATGAACCATTGTTCAGGATGTACCTCGATCCAGACTTCAGGTTTACAGCCTGGTCTATATGTCCTCACTGTAGATCGAGCATCCAGAAAAATATGGTTGAACAATTAAAACATAATGGTTTCCCCTGAGTGGGCACTGGGACTATTCCCCCATTTTATAGTTAAGTGTTGCGTAAAGCAAACTATGGTAGAAATACTCCCGTTATCTTGTCATATAAACTATGAAAAAATAACCAAGCTTACACACAATGACCAATCTGAAGCTACATATTTTTCCTATCATCCTTATGCTACTGTGGATGATAGGATGCCACCCGGAGTCTTATAACTCTTCCTTGGGCGATTTCTCTCATCAGATCCTGGAGGAAGAAGAAATACCCTATTTCGTGCATACTCCTGAATTTAGGATTCAGGTAAAAGAAGCATATGAAGAGCTGTATGGTCTTCAAGAAATCGATTTCAGAAAAAAAGGTGAGCCAGAATGGTTGGGGCATTGCCTGACTAAAGATTTACTGAGAGGTGGAAATAAAAAATCTGGCGATAAGGTTTCTTGGAATGGAAAAACATTCTGTGTCCCATGGTAAAACATGGAAGTCAGAAACTACTATAAAGTTTTTATTGGAATGAAGGACGAGGTTTCCCACACATTGAATAAGACTACAGAACATGAGACACACCTATGGGAATGATAACGTGGTGGATTACAATCACTCCCTAGAGTGTTTCATGTGGCTAGTAGAGGAAACTACCCTAAGCCGGGACAGCATTGATTAACTTAATCACTAATGAATTGACGCCCTGTCCCGGCATTTTTTATCTCTTTCTGGGAATAGCGGTTATTTTTTCTTGTCGGCCATCCATGTACCTAAAACCTTCTTCCGTGTAGATTCCATCTTCCTCAAGCATAATTCTGATAATTTTCCCCCATTCTGTAATTTCAGTAGCTGAATTCAGTTCGATAGAATAGGCTGTATTGTGATACATCTTATAATCTCCTCTACCTGGAGTAACGCCTTGATTATCCCACATACCTATTGTAGGGCCTGCTGCATGTCCATGGAAACCAATGGGATGTGTATAGATGGACGCGACTATCTTTTCTTCTTCCGCTCTAGCAAGTGCATCAGCGAGAATCTGATTGCCTGATTTCTCTAAAGTGAATTCCTCTGTAAGAATATCTTGTACCCTTCTGCTCGAGGCAAATGCATCTTGTAAGTATCCTGGAACTTCTTTTTCATCTGGATGGAGTACGTAGAAGTGCTGTTGTTGATCCGTATTTAACCTAAGATAAGTAATACCAAAATCTACATGTAATAAATCTCCATACTGAACAACTTGCATACCGGGTCGTTTCGAAAAACTCCTGAGGTGGTCAAATTTTTCAGAATCTTTTCGTTGGATCGATACGGTAGGATGAAACCATACCTTAAGGCCGAGATCGTTAGATCTCTGTCGCAACCACCATACAATATCATCGGTTGTAGTTTCTCCAGGAGTAATAACTTTTTCTGAAAAGGCCTCTTGTAAAATCTGGTGCCCTATCTTACATATGTGATCGTACATGGCTATTTCCGGCTTAGATCTAGTCTCAAGCCATGCGATCGCTAAGTCTTCCGCTGACACCACTCTGGACTTATGGCTTTCAGGAACATTTTCCATAAAAGAAGTATACTCACTATGGACCACTCCATCAGCAAGGCCAAAGTCGGCACTATAATTCAACCCTATTTTCTGAGGATTCTTTTCGACGATATATTTAGCCAATGCTTCCCACTGGTCTGGATACACATCTATATTCCATTCTCCTTTTAACAACCTACCTACACTGTATCTTGCAATGGCTATTTTCTCCAGTGGCCCACCATCCAGTGGCTTATAAAAAACCATGATCGTCCGACGCCTAGCGGATAACCAGGAACTCGGTAAGATCGTTTTCATAACAGGATCTTCATTGTATTCTCTTGAGATCAGAATCCACATATCTAGACCTGTCCTTTCCATCAGAGAAGGAAGCAATGAATCTAGACGGTATTCAAGCATATCATCAACCCATTGTGCTCTTTCCTTCATAGGAAGTA
>CAZFJO010000236.1:4632-6221 GCA_964518915.1 uncultured Saprospiraceae bacterium | reverse complement strand
TGATAATGGGTGATTTTTCAGCATCGATTATTTTCAACTGAGCTTCACTGACTGCTAGTTGTTGTCTATTCAGGTTGATAAGTGCGTTGTGTTCTAGGGCTGCTTCGGTTAGTGTTTCGATATTCAACAAGGAATTGGTTTCTAGATTTGTTTCTACCCTATATGTATCATTTATGTTGTTGCCCATAATGGCATTTAAATCTCTGATTGCATTCTCAACTGAGAGTAAAGCATTGAGCAAGTTGACACTGTCTCGTTTTACGTCGACTTCAGCGTTCAGAACATTGAGGCCACTTCCTTGTCCTAGATCCAGACTTACCTTACTTCTTCGTAGTCTTTCTCTGGAAACCTCCATTGACTCTTCTAGTGCCTCTATATTTTCACTTAATTGTCCTATGGCTAAATAACCATTATATACTTGAAAGATACTCTGTTCTATGGTCTGCCTGAGTTGAAAGTCAGAAAGCGTAAGTGACTCCTTTAACTGCATAAGCGTCAAGTCCCTACCTCTATTGTAGATGGTGTAGTCTGCTCTTACAGAAGCATTGCCTCCCCAGGTAAATGCATTGGATGTGGAAGCTTCCTGGCCATTGTTGAATTTCTGCCTAGAGCCACCTAAGCTTCCATTCAATCCACCACTTCCTGATACTGTAGGAAGGTAGCCATTGGCTCGCTTGTCCGTTTGTAATTCAGCAATACTTACGTCGTTCTTAGCTATCCGTATGCCATAATTATTCTCTAGTGTTGTATTAATGGCCTCATCAAGCGTCAATAACTTCTGAGCTTTAAGATGGCATGCTACTAGTAAGGCACAACTAAAAATGATTTTTTTCATAAAGCGATTCTTCCTTTCTGTAATTGTATTATATGTGGTCTCCTTCCATCTCTATGATGGCTCTTTCTACAGATTCTCTATCTGGTTTCTTTCCGTTCCATAACCAACTTACACCTACTTTAAAACTATTCTTAACGGCTAGTAATAGAGGCAATAAAAATAAGGTCATGAATGTAGCATAGGCAATTCCGTAAGCCACAGATATAGCCATAGGAATTAGAAATTGTGCAGAAAAACTCTTCTCTGCGATCAAGGGTGCTAGTCCTGCTACCGTAGTTAGCGACGTCAAGAATATGGCTCTAAACCTAGATCTTGCAGCTTCTACCATAGCCTTTCTATACGGCGTTCCTTCTTTCAATAATAAATTGAATTTTTCAATCAAGACAAGTCCATCGTTGACAAGAATTCCGATTAAGGCTACAATACCGAGTGCCGATAGAATATTGACATTCTGCCCATGAATCCAGTGCCCCCATGCTACCCCTACGAATGTAAATGGTATCAATATGAAGAGCAAAAGGGGTTGGCCATATGATCTAAATACGAAGGCAATCACTGCATACATTAAGATCAGAATAACGGGCAATACCTTTACAATTTTAGCCCCAATTCTTGCGAATCCTCTATTCTGGCCTTCATACAATGGCGTGACCGTAGGATACTTAGCGATGATGCCTGGAATCACATTGCTCCTTATTTCACTTATGACTTCAGGAGCGGAATCTTTTATATCAGATAGATCTGCTTCTACCCT
>CAZFJO010000236.1:3087-4532 GCA_964518915.1 uncultured Saprospiraceae bacterium | reverse complement strand
GTGATATCGGCTAGTCTTGAATTCTCTCTAAATGAGGTCTTTAATTCTGCTTTAGCAGCTTTTAAGTCTGATATATCTGTACCTACTAATGAGATAGAAACTGGCTTGCCACCGAATCCATTTCCTCCTCCATATACTACACTCTCTGCTTCGTATATCGGACCTACCTTTTCTCTGACGGCATTCCCTACTACCGAAGCCCTTACATCTCTGTCTTCCCCTGTTAATAGGTTTAGCGTTAAGGAGGCGTTAGACGAACCAGGCCCTAATCGCCTAACCGAGTTTTCAATTACTTGGAGGTTGCCAGTCTGATTTTCTGTCAGTTCTTCATTGGCTTCCCATGCAGCTTCTTCTATCAATGTAATCAGCGAATCGGTGATGAATTCAGAAGTTCCTTGCGGTGTGTTTAAAGTAATCGTTACCTGATCAGAAGATACATTAGGAAAAAAGGTGAAACGTATTACGCCACCTTGAAATGCGCCTAGTGTAAGTAAGAGCAGTGCTATGGGAACTGCAAAGCCAAAGATTTTATTATTCAGAACAAATCTCAGCGCAGGAATGTATAGCTTATCTCTGATCCATCCTATGCCCTTGTCAGCCCAGAGATTGAGTATGAATGGCTTGCTGTTTCTATCCAGCGCCCTAGAATGAGCAAGGTGTGCTGGTAGAATCAAGAAGGCCTCAATCAATGAGATTAATAATATGATACCTACGACTTTCGCGATCTGACCGAAAAATGCCCCCAATCTTTCTGGTAAAAATATGAATGTTGAAAAGGCAATAATGGTGGTAAGAATGGCAGCAATAATGGGCGGAAAAACTTGTAACGTTCCATCTATTGCGGCTTGCACTTTAGACTTTCCTTTTTCATATTGATTGTAGATGTTCTCCGCTATTACAATCCCATCATCCACCAGAATCCCGATAACGATTATCATTCCGAATAACGAGATAACATTGATCGTCATAAAGCTAGGAGCAAAAATAAACAAACCTAAAAATGAAAAAGGCAGACCTACAGCAACCCAGAACGCGATACTTGGTTTTAAGAAAATAGATAGAAAAACCAACACCAATAGTATTCCTATAAGTCCATTTTCTATAAGAAGGTTCTGTCTATCATTAAGAGCTATAGAAAAGTCTGAACTGATATCAAGTTTTACAACATCGTTCTTTTTATTGAAATCGATTATATAATCCTTTACACTATCGGTAGCCAGAATAAGGTCTTCATTGTTTGTCGTCTGTACGAATATAGATACGGCCGAGTTGCCATTAAAGTTTATCCTGTCTGGTGTTTCTGACCACTTATCTTTAACGGTTGCTACATCTTTCAATCGGATTACTTGTCCTCCCGCATTGGCTTTTACAACTATAAAGTCTAACTCATCTCCATAATAAGAGCGATTGTTGGCTCGAATCAAGAATTCCTCCGTGTCTGTTTT
>CAZFJO010000236.1:0-2987 GCA_964518915.1 uncultured Saprospiraceae bacterium | reverse complement strand
GCAGGATTTACATTTTCCTGTTTTGCAATTACAGGAGGTTCCATATCTACCGGGAAGGATGGTACCCGATCTACTGCATTTTTAACATTGGCTAACACGATATCTATATCCGACCCTTCTTCTGTTTCTACTGTAATGGAAGCACTGTTCTCTTGTGAGGCGGAAGTAACGCGATCGATATTCACTAGTCCTCTTAAGTTATCTTCAATCTTCAGTACAACGCCTTCTTCTATTTCTGCAGGTGATGCTCCAGGATAGCTGATGTTGATGAAAATCAATTTAGAATCTTCAAGAGGGAAGAAACTAGATTTAGTTTCTTTCAACCCTAAATAACCGAAAATTGCCACTGCAAACATTAACACATTTACGGCAACAGGATATCGTATAAAAAAGGAAATAAATTTTTTCATGTAATCTTATAACTGAAAATTGATAAAAAGAATGCTTCTGCGTAATGAATCTAAAAGCTATCCTTTAAAGCGTTCCACTTCCATTCCATCGTAAGCACCGGGAAGCGTCTTTTCAAGAATCTCAGTTCCGTCTGTAAGCCCACGTATGATGGCAGTAGATTTAGTAAAGTGCATTGGTTGGATTTTCACTAGCTTTAAAACATTCCCTTCAACTACATATATCTTGTCGTTTTCTACAATAAGTTTTCTTGAAACCTCATACGCATTGTCTTCTTGTTTGGCAGCAAGTTCTGCCTCCATATACATGCCTTCTCTTAAGCCATTGCCATTTACTCTTATATATGCTTGTACAGTCTGAGATTGCGGATCAACGAGGCTATTAAGGCGAATAACTTTTCCGTTCCAGGTCTTGGTTTTTTCTACATTAGATAAGGTGACAGAACTCCCTACTTTCAATAGATCGGCATAAGTCGAATTAACCGAAACCTCAAGTTCATAGTTTCGAGGATTGATAAATTCGCCCAATTGTTGTCCTTGCCTAATCAAGGCGCCTTGAGTAACCTGAGCTTGTGTGAGTACGCCATCATAAGGTGCATATATAGCATACTTGCTGAGGCGCTCTTCTAAGTTCTTTACTGTGTACCATGGAGTAAGTATATTCTTACTCGCAATGAATAGTTTTTCTTGTTGACTTGAGTGTTCGGGGAATTCTTGTAGAGGTTTATCCATTTCAAATTCATTGACATATGTCTCCCACTTGAGGTACGCATCTGCATAGTCGAATCTTAGATCTGGCAACAAGGCTACCACTTGATTGTACAAGCTGGATTTCTGCGCACGGAGATTGGCTCTATGCTCATCGCTATCCATTCGGATTAGAATCTCACCTTTCTTATATACAACACCTGGCTTAAATACGCGATCGCTGTACTCAAACAAGCCTTGTACTTCGCTGAATAGTTCTATACGATCTCTTGCTGATAAAGTCCCACTTGCTGTAACATATACCGGTATGACGCTATTGTTTACTTTCTGCGTGAAAACAGCCGGCACTGTTTTCTTTTCTTTTTCAGGCGCAGGCTTCTCTTTACCACTCATCTTTTTCATTCCATAGAAGCCCAGTGCTATGATGGCAAGACCTAATATGCTTATCAATATTTTCCTCATACAATGCTTTCTTTTTTAAAGTACTTTTTCTCTATATAACATCTATGGTAAACCCTCTCACTTGGTTAGAAAACGCAATGATAGCAACCTTCTTCAAGCTCATAACCATCGATGTCAGATTTAATGCATAGTTAACACTTCCAGAGTCGAATTAACATTTATGTTTCAGGCCTTATTATAACCTATCTATTCTTTAAGAAAATTGTATACAGACTTTTGACTTAAATGAACTCTAGAGGTTTAGTCTATTGCGTGTTTTTATTTAACTAAAAAAGCCCATACATCTTAATGATGCATGGGCCTTTATGTTTTGTAACTGATTCGAATTAGATCAGCTTCATAGTATCGAATGTTGACATTACTGCTTTAACGTGATCCGCAGATTTGTTTAGCAATTTCATTTCTGATTTATTCAGATTTAATTCGATGATTTTAGTGATTCCATTCTTACCTAGTTTTACTGGAGTTCCTAGGAAGATGTTTTTCAACCCATATTGTCCTGTCAATCTAGCACAGACTGGGAATATTCTGTTTTCATCTCTTACTATGGACTCAACCATTTGCGCTGCAGCGGCACCTGGAGCATACCATGCTGACGTACCCATTAACTTAACCAGCTCTCCACCACCTACCTTAGTACGTTGTACTATGGCATCTAATTTTTTCTTATCGATCATTTCCGTTACAGGAATTCCGGCAACAGTTGTATATCTAGGAAGAGGAACCATGGTGTCACCATGTCCGCCCATAAGTACTGCCTGGATATCCTTAGGAGATACTTTTAAAGCAGTTGCAAGGAATGCGCGATACCTAGCTGTATCTAATATACCTGCCATTCCGAATACTTTCTTAGAATTCAACTTACTTGACTTGAATGCCGCATATGTCATTACATCTAGAGGGTTGCTTACCACGATGATGATTGGATCGGCTGAGTGTTCAAGAATTGAATTGACAACAGAAACAACAATTTTAGCATTGGTAGAGATAAGGTCATCTCGACTCATTCCTGGTCTACGTGGAATGCCTGCCGTTACAACTACGATATCAGAATCTTTAGTGTCTTTATAATTAGCAGTACCTCTGATCTTCGTGCTGTAATAATCAATCGGTGCTTGTTGCCAGCTGTCAAGTGCTTTACCTTTAGCAAGATTTCCTTTAATGTCAAGCAATACAACCTCATTTACGATGTCTTTGTGGGCAAGAACATTCGCTACAGTAGCGCCTACATTTCCTGCTCCGACAACAGTAACTTTACTCATTTTATGTCTGTTTTTTATTAAAATTATATTAAGATAGTTGGGGCTTTTTCAAGCTTCCGCAAATGTACCTTTTTTTCTTACAACTCCCGTGTTTTATGGGTATCAACCCTGTATCTTATGGTAAAAAACTATAATATTTAAATTTATC
>CAZFJO010000235.1:0-6230 GCA_964518915.1 uncultured Saprospiraceae bacterium | reverse complement strand
AAGCTTTATGTACTTTTCAATACCTCCTGATTCAATATATCTATAGTATTTCTCAGCGCTTACCCATGCCTTACAATATAATGAAGCATACTGTCATCAGCTTTTGGCTACGATTGCATCAAGGCAAGCGAGATCAGAAAGAGAAAGTTCATTGACCACCCCATCCTATTTTATTCTGCACCAATTTATAAATTGTGAGAAAAGAAATACACACAAAACCATCTAGTCTAACTATGTCTTTCTCTGCTCGCGGTAAGCCGTCATCGCTTTTTCGAAATCACGAATGGTACCTTTAATTCCTATTTTATACAACCACCTGAAAAAGAAACTGGGGCCTGCACTGGCTCTTTCCTCATAAGCCACTCTTGCCCTGGGGTGATCCATAAAGCTGAGTAATCCCTGTTTTATCTTGTGTTTCTCTTTATAGAATTCTATGCACTTAATGTGTTTGATATTTTTATAACCATAATGATCCGGTGCCACTACTCTAATCGGCGCGCCATGCTCTATGGAAAGCGGCTCGCCTTCTAGCCGATCAGCAAGAAGCACATTATCATTAAGTAGGTCTTGTAATGGCATACTTGTTTTATAACCGTCTTGCGCCTTAAGCACAACGTGAGTTATACCCTCAGGTGCCTTAGGCTTTATTAAGTTGTGATAGAAATCCCTGAATCTATATCCACTCCATTCTAAACCTAACTTACTCCATGTCGTAACACAATGAAAGTCTGAAGTCTGGGTTAATCTGGGTAATGCTTGCAGTGCATCTGATATGTCATAAGCTTCTAAATCTCCTCCTATGGTAATACTTATTTTATCAATGACGCTCGGAAATCGCTGCGCATACATAGGCAATCCGAATCTAGGAAATATTGCAGATTCCTTCTGTCCTGGTGGTAAGGATTTCATAGGGGAAAGAATTTACTTTGTCAACAATAATATATCGAGAATGTTCTTAAGTTTGCCATCGAAATTATCAAGGGAAAGAATGGCTATTTTCATGCCCTTCTGGGCTTTACTTCTCCCTATAAAATGAGATGTTATATTTTATTTAACTGTGTCTAACTTACTGACAATCTTCACAATAAGCTTGAATCTTCTAGAATATTGTTAAAAACATACACACTTATTGCAACCGTGTTGCAATAAGTCACTATCTTTGTGACAATTATTCATTATAAAATTATTTTCATGTTTAAAAATACGCTAATAACAAGCATTGTTATTCTTTCATCCTTAGTACTGTTTACATGTGGTAAAGATGACCCAGAAATACCTAATGAAGAAGAAGTTATAACCACCTTAAATTATACACTCACATCACAGAGCTCTGGTGAAGTTGTAACTTTAAGTTTTGTAGACCTAGATGGTGATGGTGGAGATGCTCCTACCGTAACAGGAGGTACCCTTTCTGCTAATGACACATACAGTGGCTCAATCGAGTTGTTGAATGAAGCAGAATCTCCATCAGAAGACATTACAGAGGAAATAGAAGAAGAAGATGAGGAACATCAGTTCTTTTTCGAGTCTTCGACATCAAGCATAACAGTTGCCTACGATGACGCAGACGCAGACGGTAATCCTATCGGGTTAAATACGACCGTAACAACTGGAGCTGCAGGATCTGGCTCACTTACCGTAACCTTACGTCACGAACCAAGCAAGTCCGCATCAGGTGTTTCATCTGGCGACATAAGCAATGCTGGTGGTGAAACTGACATTGAAGTTACCTTTCAGGTAAATGTTCAGTAGAAGAATTATAGTTCAATATTTATTCATCTTAGCATGTGCAATAGGTAATACGCAAGATTGCGCACTAAGTATTAAAGGAAGTGTCTCTGATAAAGCATCAGAGACACCTCTGTCTTATGTCAATGTTTTTCTTCAAGAATTATCACAGGGAACCATTACCGATGAAAACGGACGATTTAGCTTCGAAGGCGTATGTCCTGGTGAGTATCATCTCACCTTTTCGCATATAGGCTGTGAAGATGTCAAGATGCATCTAGAATTGAGCAGTGATACCATTTTGGATATAAAACTCTCACACACGCCTACTTCGCTGGGAACTGTTGTCATCGAGGGCAAGAAAGAAGAAAACGTCAACCAGCCTAATCTATCTATCAATAGGAAGACCATTGAAGACAATGGCAACCTCAACCTTTCTGGTTTGCTAGAAAACGAAACCGGCGTTCATCTCTTAAAAAACGGAAGTGGAATTTCTAAACCAGTGGTCCATGGTCTATACGGTGTCCGGCTTGCCATTCTTAACAATGGCATCCTGCAGAGTGGACAGCAATGGGGCAATGATCACACACCAGAAATTGATCCATTTGCCGCTGATAAGGTAATCGTTCTTAAAGGAGCAAGTGCGATTGAGTATGGAGGAAATCTAGGCAGTGTCATCCTCGTAGAACCTAAGAAAATTGAAAGAGAACCTCATCTCCATGGACAAGTAAATTACGCATTCGAATCCAATGGTCGCGGCCATAATTTCAATACTCGATTGGAAAAATATTCAGAAGCATTTTCCTGGAGGATAAATGGTACTTTAAAAAAATACGGAGACAGAAGATCTCCAGATTACTTCTTAAACAACACTGGTTACAGTGAGGCTAATCTTTCTCTCCAAGTAGAAAAATCTGTCGGTGAAAAATTATTCCTGGATTTCTATGCCAGTACTTTCAATACCCAACTCGGTGTACTTCGAGGGTCACATATAGGAAACCTTACAGATTTAGAACAAGCGTTGAGCAATGACATTCCATTCTTTACGGAACCCGACTTTAGCTATACAGTAGATGCGCCTAGACAAGAAGTTTCACACAATCTTCTTAAGAGTAAGATCAAGTATTATATAAGAGACAATCAATCTGTGCAACTGGTTCTAGCAGGACAATTGAACAATAGAAATGAATATGATATACGGAGAAGCGGGAGATCGGACATACCTGCCCTAAGTCTAAATCAATTTACGTTCAATGCGGAAACAAAATATTCTTATTCATCAGACGGAAATTGGAATCTAGAAGTAGGAAACCAAGCCATCATTACCGACAACACGAACAATCCAGAGACCGGGATTCTCCCATTGATACCTGATTACATCTCTTGGAAAAATGGATTGTTCACCACCTTAGCGAAGCGGTTTAAGTCTATACATCTAAACCTAGGACTTAGGTATGATTATGAATACCAGACGGTCAAGGCCATAAGCAATACCATCCCTAAAGAAATCATAACCTTCAATAACAATTTCAATAATATAAGTGGACTGCTGGCTTTAAAGTATAGCATCAATAAGGTTCAGTCCATTACAGTAAATACAGGATATACCACGCGTAATCCTGCCATCAATGAGCTATACAGTGCAGGTTTACATCAGGGTGTAAGTGGAATTGAAGAAGGGGATATAAACTTAGAGACGGAGCACGTATTCAAGACGACACTAGAGTATAAATGGATACCAGACAGTAGATTTTCCTTCTCTGCCATAGCTTACCACCAGGCTTTCTCCGACTATATTTTTCTGAATCCCCAAGACGTCTTTAGGGTAACCATACGCGGTGCTTTCCCAGTGTTCAAGTATGAGCAGACCGATGCGACCATATCTGGGATAGACATCTCTACCCAATTTAACATCGGTAGTTCTCTATTTGCGAGTTTGAAATACAGTTATTTAAAAGGACAAGACACACAGAATAATATCCCCCTTGTTTTTATGCCTCCTACGAGTTTCTATGGCAGTCTGATATATAGAGCACGTAAAACCATACATGTTACAGATGACATCCGATTAGAAGAAACAGAAATAGAATTTAACAATAGGCTTGTTCTAAGACAGAATAACATTCTTCCGGAACAAGATTTTACTTTACCACCATCTACATACAATCTTGTAGGAATTAAGGTTTCTACCAATCTAATTTTCCCCAATCAAAAGATCAGAATATTTGCGAAAGCGACCAACTTACTAAATGTAAAATACCGAGACTACCTTAACCGGCAGCGATACTTCTCTGACGACTTAGGGATAAGCGTCACTACTGGTATAAATCTTAAGTTCTGATATTCCTCTATCAGTTATTCCTTACGGCAAATGATTTCGTACGCGCTTCTAATTCTCTGCAATTAGATGAAACAGTTGCAATCTATACTACACAGATTTTAGGTACTCCAGGACATTTAGGACTTGTAAATAACAAGCACCCGATGGTTCCTACATCAACTTACAGTGCTGCTTATCGACTGGTCTTACATGGATTAGCTTCGGAGACCTTACATGAGATCTTAGTCAACATAAAGCTAGGCAGATCTGTAGATGGCGTTATGACACCTAAAACGACATAGTACCGACCTAGGTGAGCCAGAAACGTAGGGCCTACATGAAACGAAGTGGAATGTAAGAACATCCTTATACTATGTTTGCTGGGTGAAATAAACCTATTCCCAATTTTCTTTATATGAATTCTTGACCTTTTTAGTTCCTTATCGACTAATTAGGTTGTAATGAATTCTAACCTAGCAAAAAATAAAAATGAAGCAAATATTATGTTCTTTTACCCTGTGCTTTTTCGCACAATTCTGTTTTGCTCAGATAGGTATAAATAATCCCTTGCCTGACCCGAGTGCGGCCCTTGATATTACTTCCACCGACAAAGGTCTGCTTATTCCTCGTGTTGCGAATACAATGAGTGTTTCTAATCCTGCCAATGGGTTGATCGTGTTTAATATGGAAGACAATCATTTTCACTACTTTAATGGATCAACTTGGCTTCAATTGGTATCTGATCGCGGGTTTCTGTCTGATGCAGATGCTGATACGAAGATATTAGTTGAATCAATGCCAGATGAAGATGTTATCAGACTTGAATTAGCTGGCACAGAGAAATTTACTTTTGTAAGTGATGCTGTAGGAAGAAGCCGCATTAATTTCCCAGAAAACCAAGATAATATCGCAATAGGCGATGAAGGCATGAAAAGTAATGTAGGTGGGGATGGAAATGTGGTAGTAGGAATGCAGTCTTTCGGTGATAACATTTCAGGAAATGACAATTCTGCATATGGATACCTTGCACTTCAAAAAAATACAACTGGCAGCAATAATGTGGCGATAGGACGGGGAGCTATGCGGGAAAATACTACAGGAGGAGCGAATGTAGTCGTTGGTGCGGGAGCTCTTAATAACAATAATGGTTTTGAAAATACTGCTATAGGAACTGCTGCAATGAGTAATTCAATATCTGCAAGTAGGAATGTGGCAGTAGGTAACGCTGCGATGCGAGGCAACACCACTGGTAATAATAATGTATCAATCGGTTTTGCTTCTATGTTATCAAGTACTACTGGAGGAAGTAATATTGCCATAGGCACGAACTCTCTGCGAGAGAGTGATAATGGCAATAATAATGTAGCAATCGGCATAAATGCTATGCAATTTAATCAATCAGGTGGCAATAATACAGCATT
This sequence comes from uncultured Saprospiraceae bacterium, assembly GCA_964518915.1. Classification (GTDB taxonomy): domain Bacteria; phylum Bacteroidota; class Bacteroidia; order Chitinophagales; family Saprospiraceae; genus JABDLO01. Next base: position 761 of record CAZFJO010000235.1, on the reverse strand, counting down.
AGGAATTAATGCTTTGATGAATAATGGTGGTGGCAATAAAAATGTAGCAATCGGTTCTTCAGCTCTTCTAAATTTAACGGATGGTACTGGAAATGTTGCAATAGGTGTTTCAGCAGGACAAAATGCTACAGGATCGAACCAATTGTATATAAATAATGACGGTGGTACAGGTGAAGATATATTGATTTATGGCGATTTTACACAGGATATTGTAATTGTGAATGACCGATTAGCAGTAGGTATGCCATTGGCAGATTTTAATTTATTACATACGCTTTCTCTTCAAGGAAATAGTTCAAGTGATACCTTGATTCATTGTGAGAATAATACAGGAGATCTGCGTTTTCAGGTGTATTCAGATGGAGATGCATGGTTATCTGGAACATTGACTGAAGCGAGTGATAAACGACTGAAGAAAAACATTGTCCCTCTTTCTTCTAGTTTGGCTGGAATATTGGCATTGAATGGATATAATTATGATTGGAAAAATCCGCTTTCTTCTACTGATTTACAGACGGGAGTTATAGCTCAAGAAGTACTTGAAGTGTTTCCAGAATTGGTAGTAACAGATACAGAATTTTATTCAGTTAATTATATAGGATTGATTCCCCATCTGATAGAAGGAACGAAGGCTCAGCAGGCATTGATTGAAGAGCAGCAAAACGAAATAGAGGAAATGAAAAGTGAAATGCAGGTATTGAGAAATTTATTAGAGGAGTTTTTGGAAAAGGTAGAAGAGTGATTTTGATACGGTATGTATA
>CAZFJO010000234.1:5179-6249 GCA_964518915.1 uncultured Saprospiraceae bacterium | reverse complement strand
TTGAGATTTCCCATTTCTTTGATAAAATCCCATATCCTTGTTTTGGCTTTTTTAAACACGAAGTTATGCAGGCGTTCTTCTACGGCATTTAACTTCCCTATGATCACTTCCATGATATCAGTAGCGAATAACTCATTCTCTACAACCAGAGACCTGAATAACGGAATCGGTATCTGTAGAATATGAGAATTCTCCATCGCTTGCGCAAATTCGTTTCTCACAGTAGAGGGAGTAAATACATTTTCTCCGAAAATTTCTCCTCCGAAAATGAGGTGTCTTATGATGGATTTTTCTGCGTCAATATCGTTGCCAAGCTTGATGGTCCCTTTTTCTAAAATATTCACGAAAGTTTTTTTCGCTCCCGGCGTATACAAATAGTCATTCTTATACAATTTCTTATATGTTGAGGCCTTTGCAACCTTTTCTACTTGGGCATCTGTAAGATTAGAAAACACATCTATATCCTTGATTAACAACACTTTGACGGCAATATTTTCCATGATAGTTTACTATTGGTTACCCTTAAGATGATCTCAACTTTAAAATCCCCTACTTCCAGGAGAAAAAATTACGATAATAAGACAATTACGTCCTTACTCAAGGGACAACAATTGCTATATTCGTATTCATTTTACAATGAATTGATTTAAGTTTTCCCCTGTAGCCTATCTTTCTTAGTATGGTTGACTTTTAGCTCGTCTGATTAGGAATTCATAAACCAATTACAGAGATATACACAATTCGTATTATGGTACTTACAGATCTAAAAAAAGGACAAATAGCGTATGTTATAAAGTGTGCAGAAAGCGCCTTTACTTGCACTTTATTGACCCTAGGTCTTATTCCTGATGCTTCTGTTTATATCTTAAGAAAATCACCCCTAGGAGATGCCTTGTATGTGTCTGTAGATGGCCAGAGAATAGCGCTTAGAAAAGAAGAAGCTGATCAAGTACATGTACGTATAAAATGAAGAAGATTACAACGATAGGATTATTCGGAAACCCTAATAGTGGGAAGTCAAGCTTATTTAATCTATTGACAGGATTAAACCAGCGAACCGGAAACTTCCC
>CAZFJO010000234.1:0-5079 GCA_964518915.1 uncultured Saprospiraceae bacterium | reverse complement strand
AGTCAAGCTTATTTAATCTATTGACAGGATTAAACCAGCGAACCGGAAACTTCCCGGGGGTTACGGTCGACAAGAAAAAAGGAAGACTAGTCACTCCAGAAAAACAATCCGTCGAACTTATAGACTTCCCAGGAACCTATTCTCTCTTCCCCAATTCGAGCGATGAAAGACTCGTCATCGACATACTGACACAACCCTCCCACAACGATTATCCTGCAGGCATCATCTATGTAGCCGATGCATCACAACTGGAAAGGCACCTACTGCTAGCCACACAGATTATGGATCTTAAGATCCCTATGATCTTCTGTCTCAATATGTCTGACTTGGTTACCGATGTGAATTCCCTCGAGAAAAAAGTAGAAAGTCTATTATCGATTCCGGCAATATCTATTTCTAGCAGAAAGAATGAGCACATCGACCAGCTAAGGTTACAGATAGATTCTTTACTCAATCAACCAGAAAAGCACATACGCAAGACACCGTTCTACGAAATTCCAGAAAACGATCTTTCAGTCATTCATCCACAAGAGAACGGATCTGCATACTTAAAGAAATTAATCCTCCATCACAGCGATTGGTTATCGCACATATCTATCGAAGATAAAACCAAGCTAGATCGACAATCTGCTGGATGGAACAATATGGCGTCTCAGATTGATGAGACACTGAATCGATGTCTGACCATAGAAAATCACCTAGATTTAAAATCAGGACAGATCTCTAGTAACGCTCCCATTACGGAAAAACTAGACCGGGTCATAACCCACAGGTTCTGGGGGCCTATCATTTTCTTTGCACTGATGGTTTTTGTTTTTCAATCTATATATGCCTGGTCTGAAGCGCCTATGGGTTGGATTGAAAATGGTTTTGCCTGGATGGGAGACATCGTTGCTAGCATAACGCCTGATAACTGGATCAGAAGCCTTCTTGTAGATGGCATCATAGCAGGGCTGGGAGGAGTTCTTGTTTTTATTCCTCAGATTACCATCCTTTTCCTTATTATAACCATTCTGGAAGAGATCGGATATATGTCTAGGGCGGTATTCATGTTTGACGGAATCATGAGAAAGTTCGGATTAAATGGTCGTTCCATTGTGTCCTTGGTTTCAAGTGGCGCTTGTGCGATACCTGCTATAATGGCTGCACGGACGATTACGAATCATAAGGAACGCCTCATCACGATTATGGTTTCACCATTGATTTCTTGTTCTGCAAGAATTCCGGTGTACACCGTACTTGTTGGCTTCGTTGTAGCTCCAGCTAAGGTATGGGGAATTTTTAATTCGCAAGGCCTGGCTTTTATGGGCCTCTATCTTTTAGGAATCTTAGGGACACTTCTTTCTGCTCTTGTTTTCAAGAAGGTTTTAAAGTCTACTGGCAGGTCACACCTGATGATGGAATTGCCTATATACAGGTCCCCATTATGGAAGAATGTAGTATATCAGATTAAAGAAAAAGTGGGCACTTTTATCGTAGAAGCAGGTAAGGTCATTGTTGTAATATCCATTATTCTGTGGTTTCTGGCGAGTTATGGCCCTGAAAAGAAAATGAACGCAGCCCTGGAATCTGCTAAGACAGAAGCAGAATCTCTCAACCTGGATGAGCAAGAATATGAAGATCTACTCGCTGGAAAAAAACTGGAAGCATCCTATGCGGGTCATATAGGAAAGATCATGGAACCAGCTATAAAGCCGCTGGGCTATGACTGGAAAATCGGAATAGCATTGCTTACTTCATTCGCAGCAAGAGAGGTATTCGTCGGGACGATGGCAACCATATATAGTGTAGGTTCATCTGAGGATGAGACGACCTTAAGAGAAAAACTCTCTTTAGAGAAAAACCCAGATACCCTCAAGCCCAGATACGACATTGCAACATCGCTTTCATTATTGATTTTCTATGTATTCGCCATGCAATGTATGAGTACACTAGCCGTAACTAAGCGTGAGACGAAGTCATGGAAGTGGCCGATCATACAGTTCGTGTACATGGGTATTCTTGCTTATGCAGGTGCGTTTATTGCGTATCAGGCGTTGAGTTAAAAAACTGGCTAGAGTAAATCCACGCTTTTCTTATACGCTTTTCCTACTGGCAATTCCTTGTCAGAAATCATAACTATTTCCTTGCTGAATCCTTTTACCTTTTCTTTATTAACAACGAATGACTTATGTATTCTTATAAAACCAGGATTCAACTCTGAAAGAAATTCAGTGATGGACTTATAGACTAAGTGTTTTGATTTTTCTAAGTGTATGATGATGTAATTATTCATTCCTTCGAAATACACGATTTCATCCACGTTGATTTTCAGTGTTTTCCTCTCACTTTTTACATAGATATATTTACGCCTATCGTTCAAGGACCCTTCTTCATGTTTTACAGGCGCGTGGTGATTTTTAAACCGATTTATGGCTTTTAAGAACCGCTCCAGAGAAAAGGGTTTCAGCAGATAATCGACCACATTAAGTTCATAGCCTTGTAGTGCATATTCTCTATGGGCAGTCGTCAATATTACAGGTGGTGGAGAATTAAGAGACTGCAGGAATGACAACCCCTTAAGTTTAGGCATCTCTATATCTAGAAACATAAGATCGATTTTATTTCTGTCTAACTCTTCTATGGCTTGAAAAGCATTCAAGCAAGTTCCGACGACTTCGAATCCCGGAATCTCTCTTAAATATCCTTGTATAATTCTCTGAGCTACTGCTTCATCATCGACAATTAAACAGCGGTAATCTTTATTCATCAGTCACTATCTTTAAGGTAGCATAATACTTTCCATTGCTGATGTGCGTATCCAGTTCATGCTTGTTTTCATAAATTAATTCAAGCCTTCGTTTAAGGTTGGTTAAACCTATCCCTCCACTATGATCCTGACTTATACTAGAAGCAGGAATATCATTTATCACTTTTAATACCAGAATGCCATCAGACCAGTTAAGGTCGATATCTATATTTAATTTAGCAATAGATTCTTTTACTCCATGCTTAAATGCGTTCTCTACCAGTGGCATCATTAATAAGGGTGAGACCATGACTCCGTCCTCAATGGAACTATCGAAATTTACGGAAATTCTTTCTTCATATCTTCCGCTTTCTAGTGATATAAAATCTCTTATAAGCTGTACTTCCTTACCTAGTTCAACTTGCAATTGCTTCGATTCATACAAGGAATAATTCAGTATATCTGACAACCTTAATATCATACATGGAACCTTCTCGGAGGACTCCAATGATAATCCATATAAGTTATTAAGCGTGTTAAATAAAAAATGAGGGTTAATCTGGGCCTTGAGATAATTCAGCTCTGCTGCTTGCTGCTCCGCAAGTACTTGCTTAATCTTATAGCTTTCTCTATACCACTTGAAGCCCTGCCTCAGCGCTGTTGTTAACAGTACAGGAATAAAAATATAAAACATGAATTGAATAAAAGGTCCTGCCCAGAAAACATTCAGTTCATTCTGATTGGGGTCTCTCATCCAGAAATATCGAGGGTATATGAAATCTATACATACCCATCTCTGAAAAATTGTCATTGCCAGAACAACAATCGTCAACCACAGAAAATACGGCAGGTATTTTTTCCGGTCGAAAAACTTAGGTAAAAAAAGCAACAGGTTGATGTAAGTTACAAACCACCACACAGGTAAAAACACCAACCGATGCATGGTTGCTTTAAATAGACTCTGGTAGTATGGAGAAAGACTGGCAATCCCTATAAGTACGAACACTACCCAAAAAACAAAATGCCCTTTAATCGATTTTTCAATCATACAATTAAGATAGCATTGTTCTGCTAATATATGTGTCTATTTATGCCAACGGATGGTTTACCATGCTGTAAAGTAGAAATAGAATGAAGATGGAGTATAAATGCCTTAATTGGTTCTAGACCGGTCGTTTCCCATGGCTTATCAGCGGTTCACGGAAAATCCGAGCGCGGCATATATACCGCCCATATATTGACAATCAATTATTCTTTCATGCTTAAAAACTTAAAAATGAAATACTTTATAATTGTATTGCTAAGCTTGACCTTTCTTTCCAACTGTGATGACAACAACAATAATGTAGTCATTATAGATGATGTACCGAATTTCTGGCAGGCTTACGATCTCATACAAGGCACTATAGACACATCTCTCCATATGGAAATCCTGAAAAGAGAATTTTTCGATAAAGGCACCAAGGGTCTTAAAGCCATAATGGACAAAAAAGGATATACTAATAATGAATACCTTGACGCCATAAGAACCTATCCATCTTTCTGGAATTCTATAAGACAGAACACCCTCAAGGTAAAGGATTACTCTGAAGATATAGAAGCAGAAATTGATAAATTACGCAGGCACTATCCTGACCTCCGACCGGCACATATCTTCTTTACTATGGGAGTTCTTAAAAGCGGCGGCACCGCCCATAAAGGGCATGTACTGATAGGTTCTGAGTTGGCGTGTGGTGATAGCAATACAGTTACAAAGGACATCCAACCCGAATGGTTGAGAGACAATCATGAACAATATTTTTCTACTAATCCGATCGAAGACATTGTCTTACTCAATGTACATGAGTATGTCCATACCCAACAATCCGACTATGGTTACAACTTACTATCTCAATCCATCTATGAAGGAGTGGCAGAATTCGTTTCTGTCACTTCACATGGGGGCGCTTCTGCTTCTCCTGCTGTCGGTTATGCCTTATCGCATAAAGAAGAGGTCAGAGCTAGATTCGAAAAAGAAATGTTCTCGCCACACTGGAATGATTGGTTATACAACAACAGCGAGAATGACTTTGGTCTCAGGGATATGGGCTATGGAATAGGATATGCTATATGCAAGGAATTTTATGATAAAGCAATCGATAAAAAATCAGCCATTAAAAGAATGATAGAATTAGATTATCAAGATCGCGAAGAAGTAGAAGAATTCGCTTCAGAATCAGGATATTTTTCTGATTCGATGGATAGACTGAAAAATACTTATTCTTCATTGCGACCGATCATTATGAAAATAAAAGAATTCAACAATGGAGACGATACGGTTAGTCCTCATACAACTTCTATAACAGTACGGT
>CAZFJO010000233.1:1807-6253 GCA_964518915.1 uncultured Saprospiraceae bacterium | reverse complement strand
CGCCTTTATCCATCATTTTATTTAACTCAGCACCGTTTAAAGCGTCGTATTTTAAGTTAAATGCAAGAGGCATAGTCCAAGCAGAGACGTCATAAAATAAACTGTCTCTATACTCAGTGACATTTTCGAAGATGGTTTTAATCATCTTATATTGGTACTGATCAGTAGGGATTACATAGCTGTTGCTAGAAGAATAGTTTTTTCCCTTGACAGTACCGTCTGATTTAATAGGGTATACATTTATGTCGTGGCTTTTAATTATTTCAACGTATCTGTTTAATTTAGATCTATCATCATCAGAAATGATATATCCTTTAATGGAAGTTTTTCCAGCGGCAGCCTTGGCATCCTTATAGAATCTTCTTTTGTAATCCAACATTTTTTTGCGCATCTGGTAAGAAGCTTCATGGGTAGAGAGAGAAGTCACGACTTGGTTTCTTATGGTAAATGGGAAGGTAAGTAGTCCATTGGCGCTTTCTTGAACATGTCCTCTAGAACTGGCTTGCTCGAATAGGATGCCGATTGCCCCATTGACATCGGGGTAAGTAGATCCCTTTCCATAATAGTAATCATCGAAACGAGACTTAGTAAAGTATAATGATCCTATGTTGTCAAGAGCGGAAGCATGGTAGGTTCCGATCTCTTCTGTGAGGTCTTGATTTTCCTGAGGCGTATTGGGGTTGGTTCTAGAAGGAACCCCTGGCTGGAAGAAGAAAGTAGAGTTGGTTCCCATTTCATGGTGGTCTGTCAATACTTCTGGTTTCCATTCATGGAAGGTCTTAATTCTTCCTTGAGATTCTGGGTGAGTCAGAAGTAGCCAGTCCCGATTTAAATCGAACCAGTAATGATTCGTTCTACCTCGTGGCCATTCTTCTGTATATTCTCTGTCGTTAGGGTCACTTACAAGGCTCTTGCTTTTATGCATATTGACCCATGAAGAGAATCGATGTAGCCCATCCGGATTATAATTAGGGTCGACCATTACGATCATATCTTTTAATCTTGCTTTAACCTCATTACTCTGTCCGGCAACAAGATAGTAGGCATACAATAGAGCAGCATTAGCACCAGAAGCTTCATTGCCATGGATGCTATATCCTTGGTAGACAACGATAGGCATGTCATCGATATTGACATTATTGCTTATGTCTGGATCGCATAATTTCCTATGTTCCTCCTTAATCTGATCTAATCTTCCATGGTTACTAGGATCAGTTATGGTAAGATAGATAAGTGGTCTATTTTCATGACTGCGTGCGTATTCTGTCATCGTAACTCGGTCAGAGCTTGCCGCAAGGGTTTTCATATAATGATACAACTGGTCGTGGCTTACGTGCCATTCTCCTACTTGATACCCTAGAAAGGATTCAGGTGTAGGAATATCGGGATTGTAAGAAATGTCTGGTAAGTAGTATGTAAGGTCTTTTTTCTGTGCATTGGCATCAGATGGAGCCCATAAAAGAAGAAAAAAACATGCAATTGTAAAGATGGATAAGAGTTGAGGCCGTTGATTCATTATTATTCAATTATTTTTGGACTTGAAAGGTACCATTATGTTCCAATATATTATTCTTGTTGTAGCAGCAATTTTCGCTGTATTCTTGGTTTTTAATCTTTATTTCAGACTTAAGCTGCTGAAGTTGTACAGGGTATTGATGAAGGAAGAGGTTGAGTTTCCGACTTCGCATCTTTTAAAACCAGACTTGTTGAAAAAAGAAATCGTCCCTAAGTATCCGCACATGGAGAAGGAGATTATGCTTTTTTCTAAACACATGAGGAGGTCTCTGCTGGTGGCATTCGTAGTATTCGTACTGTCCCTCGTATTAGGATACATTCTCATTAAAAACCGATAATGGACAAGGTGAAAATAGGATTATATGGGGTCGGACATTTAGGGAAAATTCACTTAAAGTGTTTAGGCGATACACCATTTGAAGTTGTAGGGTTTTACGATCCTGATCGTGATGTAGCGGAGCAAGTGTCTACCACTTCTGGAGTAAAATACTACGATGATGTTGATACATTGTTGTCGGTGGTAGATGCAGTTGATATAGTGAGCCCTACAGTGACGCATCACGACATTTGCCTGCGAGCGATAAAGGCAGAAAAGCATGTCTTCGTAGAAAAGCCCATTACTTCATCTGTGCCTGAAGCTCAAGAAATTATGAGTACTCTTAAAGGAAGAAATCTCGTCTTTCAAGTAGGGCATGTAGAGCGATATAATCCAGCATTTAAGGCCATTAATCCGGCGATGATTGACCCACAGTTTATCGAAGTTCATCGGTTGGCTACTTTCAATCCGAGGGGGACGGATGTCTCTGTTATTCTTGACCTTATGATCCACGATTTAGACCTGATTCTAGCACTTGTAAAAGGAGAAGTTATTGACATCCAGGCTAAAGGGGTTGCCATCGTCAGTGATCTTCCGGATATCTGCAACGTGCGCTTGTCTTTTAGCAATGGCTGTGTGGCTAATGTTACTGCGAGCAGAATAAGTATGAAGGCCATGCGGAAGTTTCGGCTGTTCCAGAAAGACGCGTATACGAGTATAGACTTTCTCGCTAAGGAGACACAGACCTTAAGAATGTCAGATGTAGAGCACGATGGTTTGTATGTAGATACATCATCGGGCAGAAGATATATCGATATAGAATTACCAGAAATACTAAATAGCAATGCGATTGCCGACGAATTGAATGATTTCTATACATCAATTGTATCTGATAAAGCACCCCTCGTAGGTGTAAAAGAAGGGCATGCAGCGTTAGATCTTGCCTATAAGATTGAAGAGAAAGTGGGTTTATCTATATAAATTATAGCTATAAAAATATGGCTTAGACCCGTGTAAAGTGCCATGAATTTGTAATTTGCATACGATATAGACCTGATTGAGATAGAGCATCTGAATGACAGAAAATAGGAGTAGAATAGAATTGATTATATACCGGTTCGGAGATTATCTCACGGCGATATTATCATGGGTGTTGTTCTTTTCATTTCGCAAGGTTACAGAGAATACGGACATTCGCTTTGCGCAAATATTCAACGACGAAAAACTGTACTACGGCCTTATATTCATCCCTCTGTTTTGGATGCTAATGTATTCGATATTCGATAATTACAAAGATATATACAGGTATTCTCGGGTAGCAACTATAAAAAGAACATTGTGGATTTCATTCTTGGGTGTATTGCTGTTATTCTTTACGGTATTGATAGACGATTTCGTATTGAATTACATCTCCTACATTAAGTCATTCTTTACCTTGTTTTTTCTACATTTTCTGATCACCATAACTTTCCGGCTCATTGTACTTACTTACGCCAATCGTAGATTAAGGAGTGGCAAGGTCGCTTACAATACGATCATCGTAGGTGGAGATAATAATGCTGTGGAATTGTATGAAGAGATAACCAGTAGGCCTTACAGTCTAGGGCATAGATTCGTAGGATTTATAGATAGCAATGGCAATTCTCAGAATGTGCTGGCTAAGCATCTTGAGAAGAAAGGAGAATTGAAAGAATTAAAAAGGATCATAGAAGAAGAAGAAATAGAAGAAGTTATCATTGCTGTAGAAACCACTGAGCACAGTAAGTTAAAAGGTATCCTTGATGTCTTGTACGATTTTTCAGATAAGATTCTTATCAAGGTAATTCCCGATACCTACGACATCATGATCGGCAAGGTAAAAATGAACCATGTATATGGTGCTGTCCTCATAGAAATTGACCAGGACTTGATGCCTAAGTGGGAACAGATTATGAAACGCGGCATTGATATAGGATTAAGTATGTTGTGTCTGATCATTTTATCCCCATTTATCTTATATGTAATTTTGAGGATAAAACTCGATTCTAAAGGCCCTATATTCTATGCTCAGGAGAGAATAGGAAGGAACAATAAGCCCTTCGATATCTTTAAATTTCGATCCATGAGGTTAGATGCTGAATCTAGTGGTCCTCAACTTTCTAGTGAGGACGACCCTAGGGTTACACCATGGGGGAAGATTATGAGAAAGTGGCGACTGGATGAAATTCCTCAGTTCTGGAATGTACTTAAGGGTGAGATGTCCATCGTAGGTCCGAGACCAGAGCGTAGGTATTACATAGAAAAAATAATGGAGGAAGCGCCTCATTACAAGCACCTCCTCAAGGTGCGTCCAGGCATCACCTCATGGGGGCAGGTTAAGTATGGTTATGCTTCTAATCTTAAGCAGATGATACAGCGTTTAAAGTTTGATATATTGTATATAGAAAACATGTCGCTATCGCTTGACTTTAAAATCCTGGTATACACATTACTCGTATTGTTTCAAGGAAAAGGTAAGTAGTATGCGCAAGTACGGACTGATCGGATACCCATTGAGCCATTCATTTTCTCCAGGATATTTCTCTGAGAAATTCAAGAGAGAAGGCATAGAAGGTTGTTCTTATCGATCCTATCCT
>CAZFJO010000233.1:0-1707 GCA_964518915.1 uncultured Saprospiraceae bacterium | reverse complement strand
TCGCGAAAATCACAATATCTCAATTATAATGAGGTGACGCCCGAGGTCTTATCTAAGCATAGATTGATAATAAATACTACGCCTTTAGGCATGTCGCCTAGATCGGAAACATTTCCTCATATCCCTTATGTGTCGGTCGGAAAAGAACATTTTTTTTATGACTTAGTATACAATCCTGAAAAAACATTATTTTTGAGTAAGGCAGAAGCTTATGGAGCGTCTATTAAGAATGGTTATGATATGCTCCTTTTACAAGCAGAAAAATCCTGGCAGATATGGAACCAAGAATAAAAGAATCAGATCCTGAACCCGAACCGAGGAAGAAGATCGACTTGACCGACACGCAGATTGCGTTTTCTCATAAAAGCGATAAAGAATTAAAAGCTACGGCTAAGCTGTTTAAGATGATGAATCAACACTGGCTGGTAAATCTAGGGAGCTCTATGTCTCTTCTTGCAGTGAAGATGAGGTTGCCTTTTTTCGAGACCATTGTAAAAAGTACCGTCTTTTATCAATTCTGTGGTGGAGAAAACTTGCTAGACTGTCAAGCAGCAATTGATAAACTGTATCAACACGATACGCTGACCATCCTAGATTATGGAGCAGAAGGGAAGACCACTGAAAAAGAAATAGAAGCAGTTGTCGAGGAATCAATCAAGGCTCTAGAACTAGCGGCTTCTAATGATTCTGTACCTGTGATCAGTTGTAAGATAACGGCATTCGTGGATAACGATATCTTGATTAAGGTCCAAGAAAAAAAGGAATTATCAGACGCTGAAGAGTCGTCTATGGAGAAGTTATACGATCGCATTTCTTCTATCTGTAGTCGGGCCCATGAACTAGGAGTGGGCGTATTTATCGATGCGGAAGAGAGCTGGTTGCAAGAACCGATAGATGAACTTGTGATCGAGATGATGGAGAAGTATAATAAGGAAAAAGTGGCTGTGTATAATACCTATCAATTATACAGGCACGATAAGCTGGCCCAATTAAAAGAAGACCACAAGCGTGCCGTAGATGGAGGTTACATTCTGGGAGCAAAATTGGTTCGTGGTGCATACATGGAGAAAGAACGCGCGCGCGCGGAAGAAGAAGGTTATCCGTCACCGATCCAGCAAGATAAAGAATCGACGGATAGAGATTTCGATCTGGCCATAGACTATGTTGTTCGAAATTATGAATCCATAGCATCCTGTTGTGCCAGTCACAATGCTGCTTCTAATCTTAAGCAAGCAGAGCTCATAGAGAAATTAGATATTGACCCTAAGCATCCACATCTAAATTTCTGCCAGCTTTATGGGATGAGTGATTTTATTACTTATAACATTTCATCGCAAGGGTATAATGTTGCTAAGTATGTTCCTTATGGTCCTGTCAAGGAAGTCATTCCTTACTTGATCCGAAGAGCACAGGAGAATACTTCGGTCACAGGGGAGATGTCTCGCGAGTTGAATTTTATTATGAAGGAGATCAAGAGACGAGGGATATAATTCTTAGTAGTTCATTTTTTTTCGTAATTGCTCCTTTCTTGTCTTGGATATTTTAACCTTCTCTTTATTAAGCATACGTGCAATAAGAGCTCCATTATAATAGGGTTCTATGCGGTCGATTTCATTCATATTTATTATGGTAGACCGATGTGATCTAAAAAATATCCCAGGGTCTAAAACACTTTCTAGTCGACTTAGACTGTCTCTTATCAAGTGT
>CAZFJO010000232.1:0-6270 GCA_964518915.1 uncultured Saprospiraceae bacterium | reverse complement strand
GTTCCCGCAGCTAGGGCAAACCAAAATATTTCTTGGTCTCCAAAAAGTAAAAAAGGTATAAGTCCGAAGATGGTTGAAAAAATAGAAAGAAGTATAGGCTTTATTTTTCCTAAGAAAGCTTGCGTGTAATGTTGCATCACGGGTATATCCGGTTCCTGCTTTCTGAGTCTATAGTAATCACTCAAGATGAGAATCAAACTATTGACTGTAATTCCACTCAATAGAATAAATGAAGTATAGCCACCTTGATCAAAAGGAAAGTCAAAATAATAGAAAGTAAGAAAGATGCCTATAAAAGATATGGGGATTAAAAATATAATGCTTAATGCTGTTTTCAATGATTCGAAGTGCACACAATTTATCATAAATATGAGAACAATGATTAAAGCCAGTAATGTGTATTGTCGTTTGGCTTGACCTGTAAAGTAATTGTACGCACTTCTTGAAACGGAATAACCTAGAGGCAGTGTAGGTTCGAATTCTTGTAGCTTTTCCTTTAAGTATTTACTTCCGAATCTAGCTGATCCAGTATAAGACCAAGAAAGCATCCTTACATATTGTTGGTTTTCCTTATGCAGTGCCTTAGGCGATTTTGTTTTATTTATAGAAGCTAAGTCTTGAAGGTTTATAAGAGAAGAATCCTTGGTGATGCTTTCATTATAGATGTTCCATATGGATTTATTTTCATAAGATTTATTGATCAATTGTATCGGAACATTTTCTCTCGTTGTAGCCGCATAATTTCTTATAGGACTATAGGTAAGCATCGTAGAATATATGTCTGGTAGCGTGATGTTGCTGTTAGACATTTTGTTTTGATCAAATTCCATTTCATACAGATACTTGTCTCTAGACCAGAAATCCACAGCAGCGTTTCTGTCGACTTCCTTGATTCTAGGATGGGCTTCTAGAAGCTCAGCCATTTTATTTCCATAAAGATTTAAGCCTTCTTGGTTGAAGCCTTTCATCTTGAGGCGGAAACTGGGCGGGCTTGAACCAGAAGCATTGCTGAATCCCTTACCCACACCATATACAGACCACTCTGCACCACCTAGATTGGTAGCCATACTGATTAACCGGTTTTTAAGTATGTAAGGGAATGAAAAATCATTGTCGTCGGAGAAAGAAATATTAAAAGATATGCTCTCTCCATTGAAGATGTTCAATGTAAAGTTTTTAACCTTAGTCGGATGATACTGTTTTAGATATTCTTCAACCATCCTGCTTAATTCATCTGCTTGTTGAAAGGTAGATCCATCTGGCAGTCGCGCATTGGCGTGCAGTTTCGTTTCTTCATTGTTTCTGAAAGAACCGCTTTCGTATACATACCTATAAAAGAGTCGGAAGGTTCCTCCGAATATCCTGTCCACTATAGGCCGTATGTCCTCCTGGTACTTGTCGCTACCGATGGACTTGTTGTACCACTCTACACCTTCCCATTTGCCTGGGAGCAGGAAAACAGGAATCCCAAATGCAAATACACAAGCTATTTTAACCCACTTTCTATATCTGTGAATAAATGAGAATAATTTATTCCATCTGTTTATGTTTTTATATCGATGATCAATTTCTTTTTTTTGCTTACTTGTCCACCTATGTAAGAAAGCCGGTACGAAAATTCCCGCTACTAAGAGCGAGATGGATAAATTGACAACTATAACCCTCCCGAATTCCTTAAGGTTGTTTTTCCATAATTCTGGAAGAAAGAAAATTATGATTAAAGAAGCGATGGTGGTTAAGGTAGCGGATACCAGAGAAGGAAATACCTCTATGTCCTTGTATTTTTCGATATGATGAATCATGATCAAGGCGTTGTCGATCAAGATTCCGAAACTTATGGTAATGGCTGCTAGCGCATATAGATTTATCTGTACTCCTAGTAGGTAATAGATTACAATTGCGATTCCGAGATTTATTACGAGACTTGAAAAAATGATAACGATGTATCTCAGATTTCTATAAGTCAGTAAGACGAAGAGAAGAAGTAGACCCAGTGAAAGCATGCTGCGGAGTTCTATCTTATCTAGCTCTTTCTTTAAAAATTCCGTAGCGTCGTATTCTAGTAATATCTTGTACCCGTCCGGCAACCCAGTTTCTATGTTACTTAGGTAGGACTTTACAGCTTGAGCTGATACCAGTTGATTAGCCGACTTAGTGGGGTATAGATTTATCCTGACATTGGACTTGCCATTGATTCGGTACAAGAACCGAGTTTCTTTTTTAGTCAGGTATATATCGGATATATCATGGAGGTAGATGTTGTTTTCAGAAGTAGATTTTACAATGAGATTTCTAAGCTTTTCTTGTCCACCATAAGATAGATTTATAGCAATCTGAGTATCGTTGTATAGGACTTCATTTAATCCTTCTTCACCTTGAAATTGAGCTATGCTCGCCCGCAATTCTTGCAAGGTAATGCCTAGAAGATTCATCTTATGTTCGTCATAGGAGATCACCCATTCTGGCTCCTTGTTGCCACTCAGTTCAATTTTCTCTATCCCTTCCAGGGTGCTGAGTTTAGGTATTAACTGGTCTCTTGCATAGACAGAAATTTTCTCTCCATCGTCGTCAGCATATAAAGAATATGTAAGAATGGGATTGCGCTTAAACTTGTCTTCGCCACCTGACATCTGGATGATAGGGTAGGTAACATCTATAGGGAGTTTAGGGTATAAGGTTCTGATCCTATTGGCGACATTGAAGCGGATGAATTCCAGGTCTGAATCAGGATCAATTTCTAGATCTATACTCATAGAGCCGATGTTAGACTTAGAAAGTATGTCTTCAATTCCTGGTATCTGGGCGAAACTCGCTTCGAGCGGTGTTGTTAATTCTAGTTCAACTTGAGCTGGGGACGCATTCAAGTAAGTTGCATTGACGCGTATTTTTTTAGTGGGAAGACTGGGATTGAGTTGGACGTTTAATTGATCTAAAAAAAGTAGGCCTAGACTTGCAACAGCGGCAAATAGAATAAGGATAGAGAAACTATATTTTTCGATCCAGCTTTTCATCTACTTACTCCTTAGATAAAAGATCTTGTATAACATCGGTAAGAAGATGAGACTGCTTATGGTTCCTATGACTAGTCCTCCGATTACTGCCAGTGCGAGGGGTCGCTGGATTTCTGCTCCGATACCTGTAGTAAATAGAACAGGCAGAAAAGCAAGTATGGTAGTGAGTGAGGTCATTACTATCGGTCTTAATCTACGACTACTTGCTTCAGCTATGGCTAGATCTACAGTCATGCCATCCTTTCTGTTTCTGTTGATCATGTCGACTTTAAGGATGGCATCGTTGACAATGATACCTGCCATAATAATCAACCCGACTAGAGAGACTACATTGAAACTTTCGCTTCCTAGATATAAGAACAGTACACCACCTAGAAGGGACAAGGGCACATCTATAAGGATCAGAAAAGGTTGCCATAGACTCTCGAATTGTGCGGCAAGAATCAAGTATAGTAATATGAGAACTATCAGCATAACGCGACTCAACTGACGTATAAGATCTTGGGTTTCGTAATAGCTTCCGCCAAATGTTACTTGGTATTTTCCAGTTGCTTTTATTTCCTTTTCTAGGCGGTCTACTTTAGCTTTATTGTAATCACCCAGCTCTGCAATGATGCTTTCCCCATTGAGCGTAGAGGAAAGTTTTTTATAATATTGGTTTCTGCTTATTTCGATCAATGAAGAAAGTGGAATGTACTTTCCATCATTGTTTCTAATCATTTCTTGTTGTATGATCTGGAACAATTCAACCTCTTGTGATTCACTTCCTAAGTTTATGGGGATAAACCTGTCTGTTGATTTTAATTGGCTGATTTCATAAGCATTGAATAAGGATTTAATTTTATCGATGAGCTGACCTTGGGTGACACCGTAGGCAGATATAATGTCTTGTTTTATATTAAGCAGTAGATAAGCATCTAGTGCAGGCGGTGTATATGATGCGTCCGCTGATTTTAATATTCTGAATAAATCACTGAGTGCTTGAGGTTCTGGAATTTCTAGTTGGTCAACCGATCTTATGTAGGCAATCAACTCATCATCTTGATCACCGAATAAATAGTCAAATGTATTTTTCTTAGGGGCAATATCAACTACGGCGTACGGATGATTAGTGGTAAAGTATTCCTGTGTTTCCGATAAGAGATTTTTTACATCTGCATTCTCTTTCGCTGTAATCAATAATTCGGCTTCATTGATGCTGGATTCTTCAACGGCGAGTAGGTATTGTTTTTCTCCTATGGTTGCAGAGACATCGTGTATCAGATTTCTATGACTTGCATGGTATTGATTGATCCGTTGTTGGTTTTCCTCTAGGGAAATGTTTTCATTCCAATCGATTTTTACTTCAATCCCATTGGTTGAGAGGGTAGGGAAGATGGATCTATCTAATTGTCCCAATAAAAAGTATCCGATTATACTCAGAATGACAAAGAGTATGAAGTAGACCCATTTACGATTCAGTATGTGATCAATAAGTCGATGGTGGTTTTTGCCTTCAGATGATTGTACTGTTTTCTTTTTCTGATTCCTGAAAACAAGCTTAACAAGGACAGGAAGGACAACAGTAGAAACTAAGAGAGAAGCAGAGAGTGCTATTGTTATAGAAAGGGCTTGGTCATAGAATAGGGAACCAGCAATTCCACTTATCAGGATCAAGGGGAGAAAAACAGAACAGGTAGTCATGGCCGAACTCAGTAAAGGCCTGAAGACACCCAGTGTACCGATGACGATTGCATCGTCTTGTGTATGTATTTTTTCTTCTTCCCGTATATTGTCTATGATGATGATGGCATTGTCTATCATCAATCCTACGCCCAGTATCAGTCCAGACAGAGATATAATATTGATGCTGATGCCGGCAAGGTAGAAAATCCATACAGACAACAATAGAGATAGAGGTACTGTAACAATGATCAGTAGAGGCAATCTCCATTCTCTGAAAAAGAGAAATAAAATAAGGCTGGAAAAGAGAATACCATAGAGTAGGGAAGTCCGTAGGTTTTTATACGAAACCTCCAGAATAGTGGTCTGGTCATTGATGATATTAAAGTTGAGAAGCGGATAAGTTTCTCGTATGTCCTCTATCGTTTCATCGAATGATTTCTTCAGGTCAAAATTATTGGCGATGTCTTTTTTTCGTACACTGAGTATGATGCCTTTTTTGTCATTGTATCCATATGCTCCTCTTTCTGGTAATGGGACAAGAGAGACATCTGCAAGATCTTTTATGCTATAGATCTGTCCTTGTATCTGAAGTGTCAGATCCATGATGTCTTCTATACGTTCCAGTCGATTTTTAATTTCTACGCTATACTGATATTGCCCATCCTTGATCTGAACATTTCCTATATCGATGTTATTGTTTCTTATCGCTTGCATCAATACATCTATAGTTATGCCCATAGACTGAAGTATGGTTTCTTTAGGGGCGACGGTTACTTGAGGAAAAGATTGCCCATGTATATCTACGAATGCTATTTCGTCCAGTTGTTCTAATCGCCTTTTTATTACCTTTTCAGCGAAGTCTGAGCGTTCAAGGTCGGTTGTCTGGTTTTCATCTTTCGGGACTATGTTGAGGTAGAAAACGGGGATGTCTGATACATTGGATTTTACTACGCGAGGTCTATTTAGATCGCGAGGTAATAGGTTCATGGCTTGATCTACCTTTTCATTGGTCTCGATAAATGAGAGATCGGTATTGGTTCCTTGGCGGAGAATTATTTCTATATAGGAAGATCCATTCCTACTTGTCGAATTAAGATCTTCTAGATTGTTAACTTGGATGAGTTGATTTCGAAGAGGTCGGGTTATGGTGTTTTCGATGACCCGTGCTGTTTTATTGGGTGCACTTACACTGATGGTAATTTTAGGAATGGCTATATCGGGTAGCATAGATATCGGAACCTGTCTGCCGAAGAAAATTGCTAGAACAACAATTCCGCAGGTAATGGTGAGGACACCGATGGGGCGATATAGAAGAGATTTTAGGATGTTAAGTTTTAAGTTTTAGGTGTTGAGTTTTAAGGTTTTTCTACTTTTTAATTTTAGGAAGTTACACTTTACCTTTTATATGTTCATTATTGGGGAAACTAGAATAAGTTGTAAATTGAAATGCATAATGAAACTTACTAGAGTTTTTCATATTAAGTTTTTAGGTTTCAGTATTCTTTATGGATTATTTGATTTGGCTTGGAATATTTATTTAGATTTACTGGTTTTGACGATTTTAGTGGAATAGTTCATATAACTGTGTCTATTG
>CAZFJO010000231.1:0-6332 GCA_964518915.1 uncultured Saprospiraceae bacterium | reverse complement strand
GGAAAACAAGTATGTTTTTGTAAAACTAAAGGGTTAAAAATAAAAAAGGAGGCTCAGTGTATAGGGCCTCCTTTTTTGTTTTAGGACGAGTTGTGTTAATTCAGAA
The DNA here is from genome assembly GCA_964518915.1 of uncultured Saprospiraceae bacterium. Classification (GTDB taxonomy): domain Bacteria; phylum Bacteroidota; class Bacteroidia; order Chitinophagales; family Saprospiraceae; genus JABDLO01. The sequence goes on along the minus strand of CAZFJO010000231.1, from coordinate 6,226 downwards.
CCTTCTGATTGTTTTCTTCATATCCGAAGATTTCATCCAAGGACAACTGCTTAACTTTACCGTACTTATCCAGTGCAGCAAAGTTGAGTTTATCTTCACTTCCTAGAACGGCAATGTTGAACTTTTTATCCTTAATATACTTATTGTGAAAAGCCTTCATGTCCTCGAAGTCCATGCCCTTAACCTTGTCATATATCTTGGATCGGATGTCATAATCTAGTCCTTTGTCTTTTGCAGTAAGGTAGTTAAAGAACACGCCTGTTTTAGTGGTTCTTTCAGTTTCTATTTTTTTGAGAATGGCCTTCTTAGCATTTTCAAAATTCATAGGTGCCTCTGGAAGATTGTTGATTAAATCTATAAGGGCGTTCATTGCTTCTTCCTGCTTATCAGCTTGCGTACCTATATAAGCCATCATAACATCACTCTTGTCTTTTTTAGTTCCAGTGTTGTAGCTGCTGAATACGGAATACGCAAGACCTTGTGCCTCTCGTATCTCTTGGAATACTATACCAGACATTCCACCGAAATATTCGTTGAACATTCTTGCCTCTGGGGCCAACTCTGGATCGTATTTCGGTCCTCTTGATTGCATAACAATCTCTGCTTGTACCATGTCATAGTTGGTCCAGAAAACCGATGGATCTTCGGTTCCGAGTTCTTGGAAGTCATTTTTAGCAGGAAGGTCGGCAAGTGTTTCTGGTAATGTATGTAAGTCTGAAAGGGTAGATTTAACGGCATTCATTTTTTCAGGACCGTAGTACATTATGGTGTGTTTCATCTTAGTGATGCCTGAGATGATGTCTAGCAATTCTTCCGAACTGATGTCATTTAATTCTTGGTTAGAAAGAACATTGGTAAACGGGGACTCAGAACCATACTTCGCATAGTTCATCAATCCACCCCACAAGATTCTATTCTTATTTTTCTTGGCATCAGATCTAGACTTATGGGCGTCTGCCTTCAGGTTAGCCAGAGCCTCTTCATTACCACTTGGGTCAGCAAGCAATTCCTCAAAGAGGGTAACCGCAGCAGTGAAATTAGATTGCAGACCACTTAAGAAAACATAGGTTCTTTCGTCTGCAGCACTTACATTAAAGTTACAACCGAGTTTGTATAGCTCCTTATTTATTTCCTCATTGGTCTTGGTAGAGGTCCCTAGGTATTTCAGATAATCTAGAGCCATGCTTACTTTTTTATTGTCGTTTTTACCCGATTCAACAAGATAGTATAGATTAAATAAATCATTTTCTGTGTTGCTCTTATACAGGAACGGAACACCTGCTGCGAATTCTCCTTTCTCTAGGTCCTTATTGTAATCTACGAATACGGGTTCGATCTCACTTATTTCTCTTTCAGAAATGGAATCGAAGAAATTAGATCTTGAATTTCTATCCACATCTACCTTGGTTATCTGAGGCTTTTCTACAGACAACTTGTTAGGATCTTCTCCGGTTTCTTTATAAACTGCCACATAGTTATTACTGTATCGCTCCTTGGCAAATGCTATGATGTCTTCCTTCGTCAAGGTGCTCATATTTTCAATCCTTGTAATGTAATCTTTCCATGGGATTTCATTGGTAAAAGCCATGACCATATCATTCGTCCTAGACCAGTTGCTTTCCAGCGACCTCATTTTATTTTTCTTAAAGTCATTGATGACAGCTTCTACCAACCATTCTTCAAAGTCTCCAGCTTTTATTTTTTCAATTTCAGCCAAGATTAAGTCTCTAACTTCTTCTAAGGTCTGTCCATCTCTTGGGTTTCCATAGAACGTGTGGATGGAGTAATCATTCAGATCATTGACATACGAACCAGCATTCAGCACTTTCTGTTTCTTAACCAGGTTTAGGTCTATAAGTCCTGCTGTAGAATTATTTAGCAACATATCAATGATATTGACATATGCCATGTCTAAACTACGGGTACCACCGAATCTAAAACCGAGGTTTATAGATTCTGCATCAGGGCCTATAACCTTGGTTTCTCTAGGTTCTGTAATCGATGGCTCATCTATAGATACATATGGTTCAAGTTCCTTTTTTTCCCATGAACCGAAATACTTATCTATTAACTTTACCGTCTCTTCATACTCCAGATCTCCACTTAGACAGATGGCTACATTGTTAGGGATGTAATACTTGTCGAAGTATTCTCTTATGTCTTTAATGCTTGGGTTTTTCAAGTGTTCTATGGTACCGATTACGGTCTGAGTTCCGTACTTGTGCTTATGAAACATCTCGGCATACATCGTCTCAAATACTTTCCATCCGTCGTTATCTAGGGACCTGTTTTTCTCTTCGTAGACCGCTTCAAGTTCTGTATGGAACAACCGGTTGACAATTTTACTAAACCTTTTAGCTTCTATGTCTAGCCAGTTTTCAAGTTGATTAGCAGGAATATCATTGATATATACGGTTCTATCTTCTGTCGTATAAGCATTGGTTCCAGTAGCTCCTATAAAACTTACCATCTTGTCATACTCATTAGCAATGGCAATTTTAGAAGCTTCGTTAGAAACTTGGTCTATTTTATTATAATATGCCTTTCTTTCTGATGCGTCAGATAGCGTACGATAATGTTCAAACATGTTTTCGATGCTATCGATGTAAACCTTTTCTGCAGCCCAGTCTTTGGTCCCGAACTTATCATTTCCCTTAAACATCATATGTTCTAAGTAATGAGCAAGGCCCGTAGAATTTTCTGGGTCAAATTTTCCACCGGCTTTTACAGGAATGGCCGTCTGAATCCTTGGTGCATCTTCATACTTACTGAGGTAGATTTTAAGTCCATTGTCTAGGGTATACATCCTAGTATTAGACTTATCGCCAGCGACGTATTCATATTCGTAATCACCAGACGTACCGACTCGAGTTTCATACGATGCAGAAGAATCGTTTTTACAACTAAAAGTGGATAGGAATAGCAACAATAAAGTGAAAGGGAGAAGTGTTTTCATGGTGGTATTAAGATTAGTTAATAAAGAAAAATGACCGTTGGTTTAAAGGTTATAACGCAATTATTATGTGAGAACGGGTGTTTCACAGTAATTAATTACCTAATAGATGGTGTTAAGGTTACAATAGTTGCACTAGAAGTATGGCTTACAATGAATAAAAGGAGGCCAGAAATTATAATATCCTTGGTTAAACTATAGTTAAATCCAAGGATAAGCTTAAATTGATTATGGGACTAATCGACTGATAATCAGAGTTTAATAACATATTATTATTTTAAGAAAACATTTATTCTGAAACTTTATATGTAGATTTTTACGTCTTATAATCGATAGCAAGAATAATTGTATTTTTACAGACTTTATAAAAAAGGTCTTTTTAGATCACGATTTAAAATATAACATCATGTTGAGAAAATTACTAGCAAGCCTGATAATCGCCCTTTCTTTCAGCGTCTCTTCAGTAGAGGCACAGAAGATAGCATTAGTAGACATCAATGAAGTTCTGGAGAATCTTCCAGACTACAAGGACGCACAATCACAGATAGATGAGATTGCATCTGTATGGAGACAAGAAATTTCACAAGCTTACGACGAGATTAAATCTATGTACAACAAGTACCAAGCCCAGCAAGTACTGTTAAGTGCAGAAGCGCAGCAAGAGAAGGAAGAAGAGATAGTTGCTAAAGAAGAGCAAGTAAGAGAACTTCAGAAAAAACGCTTCGGACCAGATGGAGACCTTTTCTTGAAGCGACAAGAATTAATCACGCCGATACAAGAAAAAGTGTTTTCTGCAATCGATGATTTTGCAGCAGATAGAGGCTATGACATCATCCTTGATAAGGGTGGAAGTACCGGACTTTTGTTTGCTAATGAGGAGTACGACAAGACAGAAGACATAAAAAAGAGACTAAGGATTTGATAATCAAGACTCAATAAAGGTAAATTCCTTTGTAAAAAGGATAATTCAATTATTTTTGCGCCACTTTAAAAGAGTTAAGACTACAATTATGAAAAAACTATTTAAGAACATAACATTCACTGTGCTTTTTGCCTCAATGGCATTTTTTGCGCAAGCTCAGAAATTCGGATTTATTAATGCTCAGGAGATTATCAATTCTCTCCCAGAAGTAAAAGAAGCCAATTCTGAAATTGAAACATTAAAAGCTCAGCTACAGAAGAAAGGTGAAGCGATGATAACTGCCTTTCAGACGAAGTACCAGGACTTAGAGCAGAAGCAGGCTTCTGGACAGATATCTAGGGTTCAACTAGAGACGGAAGCAGCTAAGTTAAAAGAAGAAGAAAATAAGATTCGCGAATATGAGCAGACTTCACAGTTGAAGATTTCTCAGAAAGGAGAAACCTTATTTAAACCTATCCAGGAAAGAGTAAACCTAGCCATAAAAGATGTGGCAGCTGAGAATGGATATACATATATATTCGATACCTCTCTAGGTATTTTATTGTATGCAGACCCAGGTACAGATGTAACTTCGCTAGTTAAAGCTAAGCTAGGAGTTAATTAAAAGAACTATATTTTAAGAATTAGGAGAGGAAGCCTCATGGGTTTCCTCTTTTTTTATGCCTATTAATCACTCCTTGAGAGCCTGTTATAAAATGACATATGCGATTAACTGACTCACGGAACCGATAAAGAACCCTCCATATAGCTCGTCTTTAGAGTGTGCACCGACCATCAATCTGCTGGTCATGGTAAGACCACAGATTAAAATGATGACCATGTACAGTGCGAGCAGATGGATTCTAAACCCAGAATCGCCTATATTAAGTGCAATAAATTCATACCCATAGTTCTGGCCTATAAGAACAATTCCCACGAGAAGACCACCTACACCTGCCGCATGTAAGGAGACTTTCTGAAATATATTAAGGAAGAAGCAGATGAATAAAGTAATAACGGTTCCTAACAGAAAGAACGAAAAAGCCTTAGGTATGCCAGGGTTGTCCTTGAGATTTAAAAACAACCATAGGTAGAATACTATAGTAGCAATTAGAGGGCCTATTCTATCATACTTGTCTTCCATATGGATGCTCTTAATTAAGGCAAGACCCCTCATCATCAAGATGGAAACAATAGGGAAGAAAATTGTAAGCGCTATGGTGAAGATTATGATTATACCCTTTCCTCTCGGATCTTGAATGCTAAACAGATATGGGTTAATCATCATAATAAGTAAGAGGACATAACTCACTATAAAGAGGGGATGAAAGATGTAGGATACTATGCCTGCGATATACTTACTCATACTGTTAATCTATAACTCTTATTTCTACTCTTCTATTACGTTTTCTAGCTTCTTCTGTAGAATTATCTGTTAAAGGCCTGGAGTCACCATACCCAATAGTACTTACTTGGTCTTGACTTACACCCTCAATAATCAACAGTTTTTTAATGGCTTCTGCCCTCATCCAGGATAATTCCATCAGGTCTTTTTTAACACCGATGTTGTCTGTATGTCCTTCTATCCTGACCGTGATTTCAGGCCTTCTTATAAGAACGGCAGCGAGTTTCTTAAGTGCCGGAAATGATTTTTCTAGTACATCCGGGCTAGCTTTCGCAAAGTATATGTTTTTCAACGTTACACTTTTCTTAGTGCTGAGGTTGAACTCAAGCTCATCTTCTCCACTGGGTTCTTTAGAAACGATGGCTTCTGTAGGTTCGGTTGCAGAAACTTCCACATATCCAGCATCTGTAAGCATAAGGTATATGTCAACTTCGAATTTTTTATTGTCTCTTTCTTTAGCGGGGTCTACGATGACTACCTCAGATTCTGTCCCTCTTCTTTTAGCGTAGAATTCCATGGGAATGTTTTTTTCTAAGGTCAACCTATACTGCCCGATATTGCTTCTGAAGAATCCACGATTATCTTTTTCATACTGTTCTGACCAGTACATCTCTCCTGGTATCAGATCGCGATTCTGGTTGATAATATTGATGTTAACGGAAATAGGCCTATCGAGAAAATCTTTTCGGTAAAGCTCTCCGACATAGATGTCGCTCGTTCCTTCTCTATAAGAAGCGAAATGTATGGTGTTTTCATCGATAGAAACATAAGGATAAGAATCATCAGAAGTACTGTTGATAGGTTCTCCTAGTAACTTAGGTTCGCTCCAGTTCTGATAGGTGTAATCTAGACGTTCGGAATAATAAATGTCCATGCCACCGATGCCCCCTGGACGATCGGAAGAAAAATATAACCTCCGCTTATCTTGACTGATGAAAGGGGTAGATTCTCGATAAGGTGAGTTAAT
>CAZFJO010000230.1:0-6374 GCA_964518915.1 uncultured Saprospiraceae bacterium | reverse complement strand
ATCTTAAATATTGCCAATGTGGAAAAGAATCCTGTTGTGCTTCGACTCTAACTTAACTATATTCTATGTCTAACAATGATATCTCAAAACCCGTTACCATCCTTACCGGGTTTCTAGGGGCAGGTAAAACTACTTTTCTCAATTACCACATCGAAAAGAATAAAGAAAAAAGGTATGCCATCATAGAGAATGAATATGGAGAACAAGGCATAGACAACGATCTGATTATCCAACCAGATGAAACTATTGTCACTCTAAACAATGGCTGCCTGTGTTGTACTTTAAATGAAAACCTTTATGATATTTTAAATGAGCTTCATGATCGCAGGTCAGAATTTGACGAAGTAATAATCGAAGCAACTGGAGTTGCAGATCCGACTGGACTAGCTCAGCCATTCATCGTCCATCCGCTTATCAGAAAACATTTTCCTCTTATTTCCATAATCTGTCTTGTAGATGCAGAATTGGTTTTAGATCAATTGAGCGAGACAGAAGAAGCGAAACAACAGATTGCCTACAGTGACATACTACTCATAACGAAAACGGACTTAGTATCCGCTGACCATGTAAGCTACGTAACCACACAGTTGCGTAAAATGAATCCCTTAGCTTCCATAGTGTGTGGAAACAAGGATAATTATCCCGCCATCCATAACAAGAGAAACAATGATTTTCTTGATAAAACTTTGCTTCAAGCACAGACCGATGTGGATCATGCTCAAGGGCAAATGAGTTTTCCCGTTGAGAAACCGCATAGCCACCATCACCACACGCATACAGATGAAATAAACAGCGTCACTGTTTTCTTAGATCATCCACTGGACCTGAGAAAATTAAACCTTAACCTATCTGTATACTTAACCTTTCAAGCGGAATCCTTGTACCGAATGAAAGGGATTGTCTGGCTAGCAGGAGAAAAGCATAAAATAGTTCTACAATCGGTCGGCAATCGATTTGACCTGAGTGAGCATGCGTTATGGTCTCCACAGGAAACCAAGCGAAGTGTTATTGTTTTTATCGGAAAGAACATTAAGAGAAAAGGCGTAGAACTCATGCTTAACAGGTGCTTGGATAAATCAACCAATGAAGCACCTAGTATCCTGAATCAGCAATGATTCATGCAGGGAAGGAATTACCCGTATAGGCAACCAGCTATGGTTACAACCTGACATTCATGTCATGGATAATAATTCGATGTATCACGATGTAAGAAAGCTGTCTATATTGTTAAAAATCATCCCACAATTGAAGATTCTTGCGTCTTCCCGTTGATTCTCTTATTAACTTCACGAAATGAAATAAATTTATGTAGACGAAGTGATTTCTCCGCTTATGGCTTCTGGTTTAAATAGGTGGATCAGAGATGAGGCGGATAACACATACCCGATTGTCAACGTTTATAAAATAAACCCGCGTGTCAGATGGATTAAAAAAGGATTCCTATCATATCCATTCCTAAATCCAGACGCTATTATCAAAAAACACAATGAAAACAATAACAATAGCAATCTTACTATTAATGTTCAATAATATTTTCTCTCAGACGCTTAAGAAATCGGATTCCTTTCCTATCGGAAATAAGACCTTGCACTACGAAGTGTATGGAGAAGGGGAACCTTTGATTTTCTTGCATGGCTACACGCAATCCTCCATTTCATGGAAATCATATGTCACCGATTTTGAAAAGGAATATGAGGTGTATCTAATTGATTTAACAGGTCATGGAAAATCATCTCCATTCAGCGAAGAACTATCTATAAAATCCGTAGCAGAAGACCTACACGCACTTATTAATCATTTAAAGTTAGAGCGGATAAAAGCGTGTGGATTTAGTTTCGGGGGAGATGTTTTATACCAGCTCGCACTAATCAATCCTGACCTGATAGAAAGAATGATTACAATCGGAGCGGTGGGAACGTGGACCATACATGACTTTCCAGAATACCTGGAAGCATTTACATATGACAATCGAGATAATTTTCCATGGCTTGTGGAAGCGCACGCAGGAGATGCACAGATAAAAGCATTGATGGAGCAATTTAAAAATTACACCGTTAAGCTGAGTATAGAAGAGATTCAAAGCATAAAACCGGAAGTGTTGATTATGGTCGGAGATGATGATGAAGGCATGAACCTAAAAGAAGTGCTGCGAACGAGAGAAAACCTTCCTCATTCTGATCTATGGATCCTACCTAATGTCACTCATGGTGCCCATGAAGGTGAAACGAAAGAAGCTTTTATTAAACATTCTAAAAAGTTTCTTTCTAAGTAGGCATATACGTATAATTGAAAAAGATCATCGGATGCAGTGACCGTACAAGAGATAAATAATAAATATGAACCCTGCAATATGAAAGTCATTTTAGCTCTACTATTTTCAAGCTTATGGATAAGCAGTTCTGCTTCCACGTACAAAGTAGGGCCTAGCAGAGAATACGTAAGCCCTAATGCCCTTTACTTAGCTAACGTCGTACAAGATGGCGACACCATAGAAATTGATGGAGAAACCTACATCGGCACTTCAGCCCTAGCAGAATGGAAGCAAAACAACCTATTGATAAAAGGAGTAAATGGCAGACCTAAACTAGATGCCGACAATAAATACATCCTAGGAAAAGGAATATGGGTACTAGCAGGGAACAACATCGTAGTTGAAAATATTGAATTCTTCGGTGCGATTGTGCCAGACAAGAATGGAGCAGGAATAAGATTAGATGGCATAGGGATGAGCGTAAGAAACTGCTTCTTTCATGATAACGAGAATGGCATATTAACAAGCAATCCACATGCAGGAGAAATATTAATCGAATATTCTGAATTTGCCAATAATGGACATGGTGATGGCTTTTCTCACAATCTATATATAGGCCATGTAGACAAACTCACCTTTAGATTTAATTACTCGCATCATACTAAGATAGGTCACAACTTAAAAACAAGAGCCCGCATTAACATCATTTCTTACAACCGCATCATGGATGAAGAATCAGGAAACTCAAGTAGGCTTATAGACATATCTAATGGAGGATTTTCTATAGTGAAAGGAAACCTATTTATGCAAGGAGACAACGCTCCTAATAAGAATATGATCGGCTATGGCCTAGAAGGGTTATCAAGTTCTGTTACAAGTGAGTTCTACTTCATCAACAATACCCTTGTTAATAAACGAACTGGATCTTGCTTATTTCTAGATATAAATGAAGGTACTTCTACCCTTCTAGTTGCCAACAATATATTCACGGGATCAGGAGAAGTCTATAACGGTACCATTGCTGAGATGAAAAACAACTTGATAGAACCATCAATCTCAAGTTTAGATTTTACGAATGAAGCCCAGTATGAATACAATCTTAATTCGGCATCAACTGCTATTGATTATGGCATCGACCTAGCGCCTGTAAAAGGTTATTCTTTGATTCCTGATTCTATCTACATTCACCCGACAGATTTCGGCATAAGAACCATAGAAAACAATGTCATAGATGCTGGGGCATATGAGTATACAAGCACTGTATCACTTCTAGATATTCCTGGTGACAATTTCTTAGTTTATCCTAACCCAAGTTCAGACAGAATCAATATAGACATGGATGCCTCTCAGGTAAATAAGCTTGAAATATACGATACCCTAGGTGAGGTTATTCTTACAGGTTCAGATACCAACACCCTTAACATATCAAGCCTTACCGATGGCTTATATTTCTTGGTGGTTGAAATGAAGAATGGAAGTATGCTATCTGAATTGGTTATTAAGCATTGAGAGTGCTTTCAGAGAATGAAGCCTAATGATAAAATCCACTAAGAAGGGTTGACTCAATCGGATCCTGCCACATGGTAGGGTTCCTTTTGTAATAAAAAGAATAGAGGTAAATCTCTAAAAAGAGAACACACTATCGGAATCGAAATTCACCTTGATCTTTCCAGATTTAGTATAGGAGAGTAAGAAGCCCTCATTTTCGATCACGGTAGCCCATGCTTCATAATTATTGAACTTAAGTAGCGTCTGATCGTTCTTCAATATCCTCCAAAACGGAAGGCCCATATCCAGGTCATCGGGCGTAAATCGATCAGCAATTTTTTTAATGTTATTTCCCGTTCTCATGGGGCAGGTTACATCGGTTCCATGATTCTTAGCTAAGAAGGCAGCCATGTGTTTAATCGTCGTTATTTTATACAAGGGAATTAAAGGGATGAGTTCTTCTACATCAGATAAGGAAGGGTGCAACATGGTCCCCTTACCAAAGTATTTTTCCATTTTAGTAGGTATATCTACAATATTACTTTTCTGCATATTCAGGTCGTGTATATAGTTTAGAAGCGATAAAGGTCGCTACGGTTAATTCAATCATACTAAGTGGTAATGTTATCCATAGGATGGACCAATCCGTGTAGCCCATATTAGCAGCACCTACCCAGAACAGAACAAAGAAAAACACCCAAGCAATTGTCGCTGAGAAAAGAACAGAACGGATATTGTTACCGTACACCTGGACATACAACCAGAATAAGAAAACTGTCATCGCCGTGAGAATGGTATCCCAGATCCCCCATATTCCGAATATGGTCCAATTCATATCAGCTACTCCTTCTACATTATTCCAGTAGGCCTTAACCTTCGGCATGACTAGAATAAAATAACGAAACACCTCCGAAGCGTGAATCCAGATGCTGGTTAACAATACGACCAGTGTAAAAGATCTTAGGTTGAAACTACTTTTACCCATTCGTCAGAATTGATTTGATATTATTAAGCACTACTTGAGGTGCTCTCGATGGAAGCACAGAGCGATAGATAAGCAATGATTTCTCTGCTTCACCGATCTTATTCATTAAGTCTATACTCCGTTGATTCAGGTTTGCAAATTTCAATTCCTTAGGGTCTACTAATTTTTTATCAACCAAAAAATCAATCTTCTTGACACACCGACAAGGATTCTCAGCATTTACTAAACCGCATTTATTATTTAAGAAATTTCGAATTTTAAGTTTGGACCGAGACAGCTTTTTACGAAAATTCTCAGAAGTAATTTCAAGAATCTCAGCGCCTTCCTTGCTGTTAAACTCAAGAATCACAGACAGTATATAGACCATCCTATCCGTAGGATTCAGACAGAGCAGCAGTCCTTGCGTACAACTCACCTTTACTTCTTCTTCTAGTAATTTTAATTCACCTTCGTTGGAAGAGTGGCTTTCAATGTCAGAATGTCCTGAATCAATAAGGGTGGTGTAGTCAGAAAAAGACATAGCAAGTTCTCTTGACCTTTTATTCTTTAGGTTTATCAAGTAATTAGTAGCAATCCGATATACCCAGGTTGAGAACTTACTTTTAAACTCAAAAGTGCTCAGATGGGTAATCACCTTGATTAAAATTTCTTGAGTGGCATCTTGCGCATCTATAGGGAGTAACAACATCTTCAAGGACAAGTTATATACATAGTCCTTAACATGAATAATGATCATCTCCAGCGATTGCTTATCTCCTGAATTAGCCTTTCGTACAAGAATTTCTATTGTTTCATTCTCCATTGTACTATATTAGACAATTTAGTATTAATCAGTGTGACAAAAACGCTGATAAATATCAGATCCCAATGCCAGAAAGATTCTGTGCCATTGATTTTCAATAATAACACATTAATGTACCTCCATGCTTACCCAACCAGAAATCATCGCCTTTATCCCTACTCTAGACCCTAACTTATCTAAATCGTTTTATAGGGATATACTCGGTTTATCATTGATCTCAGCAGATAAATATGGGTTACAACTTGAAGGAAAAGGGTCTTCGTTGCGTATTGCAACTGTTCGCGAGTTCACACCCTACCCTTTTACTGTATTGGGATTTAAAGTCTTGGACATTAAGAACGAAGTCAATGAGCTGCGGCGGCATGGTGTTACTTTCGAGGTTTATGATTCTTTAAATCAGGACGAGATGGGTATCTGGGCGGCTCCTAGTGGGGTTATGGTAGCCTGGTTTAAAGATCCTGATGGAAACTTGCTTTCCTTGACGCAACATGGTTGAGATAAAAAGCAAGAATGAAGGTTGATCCTCAAGAGTAAAACATCTTACATACTTGCCTTCATTAAATTCTAAACGGATAAAATCGAATTTATCGATTGTCTATTCAATTCATCGCAGTAATGGTATAGAACGCTAGTAGGTTGTTGAGTAGATGGAAAATCATGCTAGGTATCAGGCTTTTAGAACTCCTAAATAGAAGTCCAGCAATCAAGCCGAATCCTATATAGAAAGGGATAAGTCTTAAATCTTGATGCAAAAGACTGAAAATCGTAGCCTGTACAACATTACCTATATGAAAGCCAACTCTATTATTAACTGAACCAAGTATTATACCTCTAAACACCAATTCTTC
>CAZFJO010000229.1:0-6402 GCA_964518915.1 uncultured Saprospiraceae bacterium | reverse complement strand
CATTTCGGAAATAAAAACAGAATTATTAATAACGGCAACGGAGATCATTATGGCACGCACAATGATCTAACAGGCGCAGGCAACGGCTTACAAGTAGGAACCTACAACAATGTGTCTAATTCTGGAACAGAGGATAAAATCGGTACCTGGAATAATTTTACATACGATTCTCAAGCCTTGACCAGCAGAGTATATGGAACTTACAACACTTTGCTTATAGATGATGTTGACCGCAGTCACGGCGGTTATACTAATTTGTTCAATCTAGGAGATGGAGATAATTATGGTACGTTTAATACCATTACCTCACAGGGTATAGGCACTCAATATGGCACCTATAATTTTATCAGTCAAGATGGAAATGGGATAAGATATGCAGGATGGTTTTCAGCAGCAGATAATGACAATCCTAATATAACTGGATACGCCGCAGTTTTCAGTGAAGGAAATGTCGTTGCCAATGAAGCTGGAGGACAGTATGATTTCAGAATAGAAACTGACAACAACACTGGTATGTTTTTTATAGATGGCACCAATGATAGAGTAGGCATAGGAACAATTACCCCAGGCGCTACTCTAGAAATTTTAGACGATGAAGAAAGTGGAAAGATCATGACCCTGCAGAATGATAATAAAGGGGATAATGCCGATGGTCTACTGATAAGACTGGGCCCGAATGCAGGACCCACTGAAACCAACGCTTATATCGCATTCAGAAGCGGCAATGGTAATATTAAAGGATCTATAACTGGGACGAATACTGGAAATGTAAGTTTCAATACAACCTCTGATCGAAGGTTAAAAGAAGATATAAAATCCTACAATAATGGACTACACACCGTCAATGATATAAGTGTGAAATCTTATCGTAGAATAGCAAATCCAGAACACGTAGAAATAGGATTCATAGCTCAAGATCTATACACCGCATTTCCGCAAGCAGTAACTGGTACACCAGAAAATGACATAGAAAACCCGATGCAAGTCGACTACAGTAAATTGACCCCTATCCTAGTCAACGCAATCCAAGAGCTGACAGCACAAGTAGAAAATCTAAAACAAGAAGTACAGCAACTTGAAGTTAAACTCAATTCTAATTCCAATCGATAATTCTCATATATTAATTCAAATACAATGAACATCAACAACCACAATACCTTATCTAACACATACATCTTTAATTTCGTCTTGATACTATTTTTATCTCTCATAGTCTGTCTCCCTGCCCACGCACAGAAACAGAAAAAAGGATACATGAAGTATACGCTAGACTATAGTAAGGAAAGCTATGAATCTGCCAGCATAGAAAAAATCAAACAGAAATATGACTTCCTTGTGGAGATAGCATGGAACAAAGAATGGGCCCTGATGAGAAAAAAAATAGGTGATGGGGGCGAAGCCTATTTCCTATCGGACAAAGATGAAAAGAACATAAATGTATACATCCATAATTTCAAGACAGGAGAAAAATTCTATGTTCCGATTGAAGACCAATTCAACGACATGCTCAACACCATGGTCCCTGCCATGAAAGAAACGACATGGATCAGAACAGATAAAAAGAAAAACATCGAAGGATGTGATTGTCAAGTATACACATACAACGTAAAAGCCATGCCTCATGACTTCAATGAATGGTGCATCAGCGAAGAGAACAAGGGCTTCTTCGATTATCATCCCTTTTACCAAGATCAAAATTTCGGACTTCCACTCAGTATGGATATAGGGAGCTCAATTAAACTGCATTACAAGTCCTCAGGCATCGATAAAAAAATATCAGAAGAACTAAAAGCATTTAAGAGACAAGATTACAACGCACAACCAATAGAATATTTAAAAAAGAAGAACAGATCTATCTACGCAGCTTTATTCAGTATTTAAGGATCGGATGGCAATGAATATGCCTCTACCACAACACTTAGTATCATGGAAGAAAAAAGCAAGATCAAGAACGAGCACTACATTGAATACCTCTATATGCAGATCCTCCTGAGAAACTTTACTACATTTGAAGAAATTGATATGCTCTTACTTAATCATAGTAACTTACATAAAGAAGTAGAACTTAACGTCAAAAAACCAATCAGTGGAGATTAACTCATCCATTAAAAAAATGACCTCTTTAAGAAAGAAACTGTTCCTTCTTGCTTTGCTTTTTGCTTCCATATGTCAATCACAACAATCACTGTCTTCTGACTCAATGTTGGACTACATTAAAAACAACATCAAAACAGGATCTGATACGGTAACCTTATATTTTAATGAATTGAACACGAGAAATCTCGATTCGAAAACTGAAGGTCAAAAATCATTGCAAGAAGGTTATTATTCGAGGCAATCAAAAAACAATGTCGAAGCGATAAACTATTTCAAGACTAGCTTAACGCTGGCTCAGAAGAACAACTTCGACACCTTGGAGGCGAGGTCTCTATATGAAATAGGCCTCACCTATCATATGTCCGGATTCGACGATCAAGCAGCAGATGCTTTCTTTGATGTGTTACAGCTGGGAGAAAAGAAAAACAACGAAATACTTTTTCCTTCAGCATGGATGAAGCTGGGAAACATATTTAAAACCAAGAGACAGTTCGAACTCAGTAAATCATACTATCAGCGTGTTTTAATTCAATTAACGAATAAAGATGGTGGACGGAGAATCGCACAGATTGAACACAATATTGCCGAAATATATTTCGAGCTAGAAAAACTTGATAGCGCCGCAATGATGTATTTTTCCATCATTGAAAAATGTGAGAAGATCGGATACAAGCCACTGGAGTATGCTGCAAGATCCAGGCTCGCTTCTGTGTTCTTGAAACAAGGCAATCTACCAGAAGCGGAAAATTATGCGCTTGAAGCCAACGCACACTTTGACATCTTAAAATCAAACTTCCCCTCCATGATTAATGTCAAGAACCTTCTTGGCAACATCAATACGCAGAAAAAAAAACATGCAGTCGCGGAAAGATATTATGATTCAGCATTGAGGCTAGCCACCTTAAAAAAACGAAACACCCAAAGAATAAAAATTTATAAATCTCTAAGCGATCATTACCATGCTAAACAAGACTACAAGAAGAGTCATTATTACCTCGACAAGCAGAACAAGCTTCAAGATTCGATAAACCTATCTAAAACGAATCAATCCATACAGTTCTTAAACACACTATACGAGACTCAAGAAAAGAACGCCACCATCCAAGGTCTACAAGATGAGAAAACCATCCAAGGCTTAGAACTGACAGCTTCAAGAAGAAAAGGATGGATTGCCTTACTGGGAGTACTGTTTCTTACCCTATTTTCGATTTTAACTTTTATATCGCTCAAGCAAAAAAAGAAATCAGAAAAACTACTGAAAGAAAAAAACAACACCATTAAGAAAGCACTGTCTGACAAAGAATTATTGCTCAGAGAAATTCATCACAGAGTCAAGAACAACTTACAAGTGGTCTATAGCTTGCTAAGTTTACAATCAGAATATATAAAAGAAGAATCTGTTTTATCAGCCATCAACGATGGTCGCAATAGAGTAAGGTCTATGGCCTTGATTCATCAAAATTTGTATGGCTCAGAAAACTTAACTGGAGTAGATGCCAAAGTCTACTTGGAAAAACTAATACAAGAATTATTCGAATCATATAAGATAGAGAAATATAAGGTAACCTTAGATTTAGACATAGAAGACATCTCTATAGACATAGACACCATGGTTCCACTCGGATTGGTTGTTAATGAGTTAATCACCAATGCTCTGAAACACGCTTTCAATAGCCAAGACTCCGGAATCATTAAAGCCACCCTAAACTCAACGGACACCTCTATTGTTTTTAAAGTAATGGATAATGGACTTGGCATGGACCCTAGATTGCTGGAAGAAAAAAACGATAGCTTCGGCTTACAGATGATTAAATCATTCGTGGACAAACTTGATGGCACCTTACACTTAGATTCAGAAAATGGAACAGAAATAACACTGGTGATTCCTAATCAAAACATGGAAATAATCCGATGACACGTGTGCTTATAATAGAAGATGAAATGCTGATTGCTAGAGATCTCAATAGGATTGTTGAAGTTAGCGGATTTCAAGTTGTGAAGATATGCTACAACAGCGATAAAGCCTTGGATGCTCTAGAATTAAAAAATTACGACATCGTCCTCCTCGACATCCATCTAAAAGGTTCTAAAGATGGAATACAGATAGCAGAAACCATAAATAAGAAATTTAAAAAGCCCTTTATCTTCATTACTTCTTATGCAGATAAAACAACCATTGACAGGGCTAAATTAACCCACCCTTCAGGCTATATCGTAAAGCCATTTAATCAGAGTGAAGTATATAGCAACATCGAAGTGGCCTTACATAATTACGAAAAAAACAACCCTAGACCAAAAGGAACAATTATCATCAATGATAAGCTAGAAAAAAAGTTAACAGATAAAGAAATACTAATCTTAACTGATATATCGGAAGGAAAAACCAATTTGCAAATGGCGCAAAAACATTTCATTTCTGAAAACACAGTAAGAAGCCATATTAAAAACATCTATGCAAAGCTTGGCACTCATAATAGAGCTGAGACTGTAGCAACGTTGTATCAGTTGATGGCTAAAACTAGGTAATAAAGGCCATTGCATTATTGCTTGATCGTTTCATAGAGTGATGTCTTAGCTATCTGGATCTTACATCGTAATCCCATCTATATAATCAGCAAGATTGCTGGCAGCGGATTTTCTAATCATCGCTTTATTTTTGATCAAATCGCCCATTGAAAAGTAAGAGGATAAAACAGATACATTGCTGCTTTCTAATGCTGGATTTCTTACATCGATCTTAACTTCCGAAAAAGAAATTGTTTCTGAAGAATAAATCTGGGCATTTCCAGAATGACATGCAACGCAATCGTTTATTTTCAAGTTATTATATATTCTAGATTTCGGCTTGGTTCTTTCCTCAGAATTTTTGTTAATATAGATGGGAAATGACAAAAGACCTACCATCCTAGGAACAAGTTGCATACGAGAAAGAAAAGCCCATTCTCTTGGATCGAAATATTTGCGTGAAGCGATTGCTTCTAAATTATCCAATCTACTATGTTGATTGATTGCTAATCCATCACCATTAGAGGTCATCAAGTATTGAACCAACCTTGGCAGTCTATATGCGCCATCTCTCACCATATTTGATCTTATGGGGTATTGCAGGAAAGTGAACGCATGCTTCGAGATGGCGCTGTAAGGTTGATAATTGTAATCCTTTTCAGATGAAACGCTAGACTCTGTTACGTTCATTTCTTCGAGGTACCCATCGGTTTTTAAGTCTCCTACCGTTATCGGAGAAAAAGGGGCACTACTTATACTAACCATAGTTGACAGTAGAAGAAAAGGGGCTAAGATCACTAAGAAACGTTTCATCTGAAATGAATTGAATAGGTGCTACTGTAAGAATGAAATAAACGTTCTTCACACTTGTTATGGACTAAGATTAATCCCCTATTTCTGGATTGAACATGGCAAAAATCCCATCTGGATTATCAAGAACAGTCCAGACATGTAGTTGCCACTGACCAACCATCTCATTGAAATGCCATACATCCTGATCTCCAGTAAATCCTTCAGGAGGTAAACCAGGGTTTTCAGGGTCTTCAGGAATAATAGAATATTCTACAGCAACCATCTGCATGACATTGTTGTCATCAGGAACATATAATATGATCTCCGGCTTCTCTAATTCAAAATTTCCATCTGCCAATCCTGGGCTTAAGTAGTGATGACCCATATTAGGAACATATCCAGACACATCAATGCGACCTGTATTTATGGCTTCGTCAAAATTTAGGAATTGTGATGTAGCGATTTTAACTTTTTCTACCTCCGTTTCCCAGATTTCTAATTGAGGTTCTTCTTCCTCTTTACCACAACTGATAATGATTAATGTCATAAGGGTAAGAAGGATGCTATTAAGAATAATTGATTTTTTCATGATATACTTGCTTTTGCGTTAATAATTTAATACAACACAATATTAAGGGCATATACAAGCAGTCGTTAGTCCATTTTCGACTTATTCTAACACATTTGTTTCGTGGCATGTGATGTGAGACAATAGTATTATGGTATGCAACAATAGTGGCATATAGCCTAGGTGATTATTGTCATCTTGAGCAAGAATTATGGTATTAGACCCTAGATATCTTTTACGCTATGCAAGAATTCTTCAGAGCATTCTTCTATTACCTTATAAACAATTTCACTATTTTACAAATAAGTATCTGTTATGATGACACATAGAATGTGGTTCTTGATTTTCGTGATTACAGTAAGCAGTCAGTTGTCTGCTCAGGATGTCTATGTCATCAATTCTCAGTATCCTGTACATCAGTTGCAACCTTACCTCAAGAT
>CAZFJO010000228.1:0-6461 GCA_964518915.1 uncultured Saprospiraceae bacterium | reverse complement strand
GAGGCGGTGATGGAAGCTACTGCTGCTGCCTATGGAGAGGTAATTCATCTATAGGTCAATACAATTGTCATTATTGCATGATGGTATAAAAGAGGAAAAATAAAACCTTGTTTAAGGTAGCGTATCTCTTATAGGTCGAAAACCTGCTTGCTAAAGCCTGCAAATATTCCTAGTCCATTGTTGATGTTGGAATAGGTTTCGCTAGGTGTGCTTAAGCTTGAGTTGATGGTGTTTTGTAAAAGTATCAATTCTCTTGTTCTCTGATACTTATACATATCTTGGCTCACAGATGAAAGCTTTAGCTTAGAATTCTTGAGGTCCGGTTCTGGCAATTCTTCTACTAGTTCTGGCAAGTCCCTTGAATCCCTATCTAGTTCTAAAAAAGATACAAGAGAGGTATTTAGAACAGCTCCTTTAAAATTGTTATCAGAAACGAACAATTTAGACTGTTTTCCAGAATTCCCTTCTAGGTAGCCTGTATTTCCATCGATGGTACTCAACCATCTTTTTATAGGACTATTGATATATTCTAACAAATTAGAACTATCTGGCACCTTGGAGTCTAGAGACAGTATTTCGTATATATAGAAATTATCATGGTCGTCATTATCATTAATCTCAAAGTCTACTTGTATGGCTTGATTTCCATCATAAACCACTTTTTTAGACTCGGTAACTTTCGCATCGACGGGCATAGGAATATATGTCCTTGCTGTTACAACTTCATAATCATCAACTTCAACCCTCAACTCATATGTCTGCCCTGATTCTGGGAATTCATTGAATAGTACATAATCTCCTTCAGATGCATAAAACAACTGAATCGTAGACTGGGTGAAAATATTCTTAATGTAAACTTTAGCGTTCTTTTCATATCTAGTCACATTAGACTCAAGAACATTTTTACTATAAGATACATTAACTTTCCAGGATAAATCAGGGCTAGGAGTAGAAAGAATAACCAGATTCGGCGTAAACTCCGGATACTCTAATTCCAATGTCTTTTCACAAGATGTTGTGAATAAGAAAGATAGAATCAATACTATGTATCTATAATCTATGGTCATATAGAAGCCGCTAATCTGTCTAAAGATACTTATTGTAATTGAAAATGCAAAATATGATTATAATCCTACTGTCATGGAGAAGTATGGAGCAATAGGAAAAATACTAACTTGCCTAAGAGAAGTCTCATTTAAAGCCTTGTCATCTACCAGGAATGCATAGTAAGGATTCAATTGATTATAGACATTGTACACGCCTGCATTAAAGCTAATCGGAGTTCCGTTTTTCCTTATGCTTTTATAGGTATAATAGATATCAAGGTGATGGTGAGCGGGTAACCTAAAATTATTTCTGGCTGATGGCCTTACTACATCTATCCCATCTATTCCTTCATATGACTCAAGAGCCAAGGTGAAATTAGAACCACTACCGTATACCCACTGACTTCCTACCTTATGCTTAGCACTTATTGAATAATCTATACTTACCTTAATATCATGAGGACGGTCATATTTATATGGAAAAGGAGTGTTATTATCTATCTCTTCAAATTGTCGAATGGCTGAAGATCTCGTATAACTAAACCAAAGATGGATGGGATCTAAGGTATATTCTGCTTGAAGCTCAATTCCTTTTGAAACACCTGAACCCTGGACGACTTGATTTTCCCACTCTTTATCATTATTGAATACAGGTGTAAAGCCGGATCCGTTCAAGATGGTACTGTATATACCATCACCTAATCTATAATCAAGCAACCCATCCGTCTCTCTATAATATACACTAGCAGTAAGGTCTAGGTTTCCTCCTATACTTTTAGACGCGCTAAAATTCCATTGTTGCCCGACTTCAGGAGAAATTCTCTCTGTACTAGGCACCCATAGGTTACTAGGAAGTCCTAATCCTGGGTTTACCAATAGATGTAGAAACTGGGACAATCTATTATACGATAGATTGGTATTAATTCCATAAGGCAATTGAGCGTGGAGGGCTACCCTAGGTTCTATATAGCTATAATTGACTCCTTGCACTCTTGTATGGCTGAAATTAGCCCCTACGGTAAGTTGAATATCGCTGTTTAGCCGCAATTGATTTTCTAAAAAGAAATTATAATCGTTAGAACCAATTTCTGATGTATTATCCCCTATCTGCTGAACTACTCCACCTTCGAGAATAATCTTACTCTGTCTCAGAGCAGGATTAAAGCTATGCGTTAAAAAACTAAGGCCGGTCTTGATGATGTGCTTGTTGTTTCTATAATACGTAATTGATGAACTGATTTTATAATCATTGATTTTAGACTTAGCTACAACATCTAGTTCATCTACGATAGGGTTTACGCTTGAAAACTGGAAAAAGCGATAACTGCCACGATTTAGGTAATTATAATCCACATATCCAGCAGTTGCTGAGAGCTTAACCTTGTCTGAAATTACATTATGGTAATTTAGCGCGAGTAATTTACTTGTCCAGGAAATTTCATTTCCTTCCTCAAGGTCAAATGTCAGGGCATTCCGCTGGCTCGTTGTTCTTTTCTCCAATTTCAAATTATCAGAACCATAATAAGCAGACAAAGACAGGGTCTGAACAGGAGAAATATCATAGGTTATCTTCCCATTAAAATCATTGAACCCCAGATCAACATTATCGAAATCGATTACATCAGTCAGTAGATTATCTAGGTATAAATTGATCCAGGAAGTTCTACCTGAGATGTTGTAGCTGATTTTATCCTTGATCAGCGGTCCACTGACATTCAGCGCAGGACCGTAATTTCCCATTGAAAAACTAGATTCTGTTTTATTCTTATTGCCATCCTTAAGGTTTACCTCAACTACACTAGATAATCTTCCGCTATACCTTGCGGGGATATCTGTGGCAAACAAGTTAACGTCTTGGATACTTTCTGTGATAAAAATATTAGAAATTCCAGCTGTGTGGCTTATCTCATATATCGGCATTCCATCGTACAGAATAAGATTCTGGTCTGGTGACCCTCCTCTTACATACAAGCTTCCATCTCCTTCCCTACTAGACTGCACTGATGGAATTAACTTAATTCTATTCAAAACGTCTTTAATACCAACTACGGAGCCATTAGAATTAACGTCCGTAGCATTGACAACTATGGGTACAATCGGGCTTGAATCCGTATTAGGTTTAGTAATCAGTATGGTTGGATATACATTGTCGAATTTCATATCGATCTTGACGAATCTATCGGAAGACATGACCAGCATTATAGTTGTGTCCTTATAGCCTAAGTTCCTTATATTAATTGTTACACTATCCTGCTCTGTGGACAATGAAAAATAACCATCCTTATCAGATACAGCATAGGATCCATCTGGGACAACTTGTATGATACCCCCACTTACGACCGTACCGTTTTCAGAGTCCTTCAAGTATCCGTAGATATTAAAAGATTTTCTTTTGGTTATATTGAGGGTAATCCTGTCTGTAGATGATTCTGAAAGCCTATACTCATACTTTGTTAGAGAAGACTGTAATAAAGATGATATCGTGTATCTACCTTTTTCTACAACAACCGAATTCAACGATGGATCATATAGATTATAGGAGATGGTAACCCCTGTTTCTTGTTGGATTAGATCTAAAATTGACTCAAGTGAGACAACGCTAGATGAGACAGTTACATCCTTCTGTAAAGGACTCGTACCCTGTCCTATTCCGATGAATGGCAGAAAGTAGATTAGACATATTATGAGGAAGAATGATCTTCCCATGGAGTTTAGCAGTTTGGATCTATACTTATAACGTTTAAGATACCCTTTTCATAGCTGTAATCTATCCAAGTATCTAATTCTTTAAGTATTGTATCGAATGTTACTCCTGAGAATTCTGTAGAAATGAGGCAATTGTGATTTTCAGAGACGCCATTGTTATAAGATACCTTGACACCGTAATTCCACGCAAGAGATTTAAGAATATCTGTAATCGCCACTTGCTTAAATGAAAGCGTATTGGTTTTCCACCCTAGCAAGTTATCGTCATTGTGGAACGATTTAACTAAATCGTTATTAATGAGTTGTACTTGTTCTCCCTGCGTCAAGGATACTTTTCTAGAATCAATAGAAACATCTACACTTCCTTCGTATACTTCTACTTTAAATGCTTCATCATTGTATAAAACCATGAACTCTGTACCCGTAACCTCTACATCTACATCGCCTGCATGAACTATAAAAGGAAAATCTTCTGAAACATGTTCTACTTTAAAATATGCACGGCCTTCTAACTGTAATTCGCGGGCGTGCTGAAGGTCACTTAGCGTAGTAACCCGACTCTCTCTATCAATGGTGACAACCGAACCATCAATAAGGTCATGAGATTTTACTTCATTGCCGGCGATATACTGTTTTTCTACAGATTCATTGTTTAATAAGAATAATACGCCGCCGATTATAATTGCGATAAGAATAAACGATATGAAATACTTCATATAGTTAGTAGAAGAATTAGTGTAGGCTTCTTTTTCTATCTTATTTAATACTTTACCATAAGCTTCATCTATATCTACTTCCTGGTAATCAGCTAATTGAGCCGTAAGTGATGGATTATCCTTTAAGGCTTGTAATGCCTTAACGTTCTCTTCAGATTCATTCTTCCACGACTCAAGAACCTCCATCTCCTTGATTGAGGTCTTCCCTTCTATCCACTTTAATATCAATTTATTAATATCCATTATTCACTTAATTCTCGCTTTTTCAGATATAATTTTTATGGCTTTAGCTACATGATTTTCTACTGTTCTAGGAGAAATATCCATTTCTTCCGCAATATGGGCGTAAGATAAGCCATTGATCTTACTCTTAACAAATGCTTCTTTGCATTTTGGTGGTAATTGTCGTATTAGATTATTTAACTTATCCAACAAGACATATCTTTCTGACACGTCATTAATGTCATGATCCAGATTAAACCTAGTCACCAAAGCATTGTCATTAATTGCTTTCTGCTCCACTGTTCTTTTTCTGACCGATTCTGTTACTTTGTTTCGAACAGAAGTAAAAAGATACGATTTTATAGATTCAATATTTAATTTATCACGCTTAAACCAAATGGTGGTAAATACATCTTGAACCAAGTCTTCTGCTTGATTCCTATTGTTGAGATAACTATAAGCAAAATTGACAAGAGGGGCATAGTAGTCCTGAAACCACTTCTTAAACACAGTCTTATCAATCCGATCTATTTTCCCCATTGATTTTTCAGAACGCTTACGTAAGTATAACGATTTAATTATCTTCTTCGTTAAATACGACCTTACTGATAGCCATTGCTTCATAGAAGGCATCCATATTGAGGTTAAGTTGGTCGTCTCTATTCGTAAAATAAGAAATAAGGTTTTCTGTTGGCATATTGCCCACTAGGTCGTCATGAGCCATGGGACAACCGCCGTATCCTTTTATCGTTGAATCAAATCTAAGGCAATTATTGAGATAGGCTGTTTCTATTTTCTCCAGCCAATTGTGCGCATGGGTGTGCAAGTGTGCTCCAAATTCTACATCCGGATAAGGGGGTATCAGATTTTTAAACAGGTATTCTATGCTTTCCTTAGTGGCAACACCTATGGTATCACTTAAAGCAATGGTTTTTATTCCCATGTCAGCAAGAATGTCTACCCATTGTTGACATATCTCTACATTCCATGGATCACCGTATGGATTACCAAATCCCATAGATACATATATAACAATCTCTTTATTCGATTTATCTGCAAGTGTTTTTATCGATTCTACCCGCTTGACGGATTCCTTGATGGTTGCATTGGTATTTTTAATCTGGAAGGTTTCCGATATTGAAAAAGGATAGCCTAGAACCTTTATTTGGTCATACGCACAAGCATCCCTGGCGCCTCTCTCATTAGCGACGATGGCAAGTAACTTGGTGTCTACCCCATCTAAATCGAGCCGAGACAGTACATCAGCAGTATCCTTCATCTGAGGTATGGCCTTAGGAGAAACGAAACTACCAAAGTCTAGGGTGTGATAACCTACCCTCAATAACGCATTTATGTACCTTGCTTTCAATTCTGTAGGTATAAATCCATGGATGCCTTGCATGGCATCTCTTGGGCACTCTATGAGCTTCAACATATCGAAATAAACATTTGGTATAGATCCTAAAGTTAGGATTAATAAAAATATAGTCAAAGAAAGACAAAGAGAATGGCAATGATGAATGTAATATTTACCTTGCATCCATTATCTAGAAACAGATATACCTGCATATTCATTTAAATCATAAGGAACATGAACAATAGATCTATCTTTTCAATAATAGGAATCTTGCTATTTCTTACCGGATTCGTAGCTATAATATTGTCACTTGTAGGATTGAATCTATCGCTATTGTCTTGGTTAGAAGACCTCGGAAAAGGAGTTGCCTTCTTGATAAAAATCATTATGGTGCTATTCGGTATAATAATACTC
>CAZFJO010000227.1:4359-6503 GCA_964518915.1 uncultured Saprospiraceae bacterium | reverse complement strand
TAGATTTAGATCCTGGTCTCATGAAGATGCGCATCGTCATGCATCGCTGGTGGACCAATATTGATTTAGGTCCTTGCGACCCTTATTCTGCAGGAGAGACAGAAGATTTTATGATTGAAATCCTGGGCACTAATGATTGTAAGTTGGTAACGAGTCCTGCGGATAACGGAGTTGGATCCCTGAGAGATGCCATAGATTGTGCGAACCCCGGCGACACGATAATGTTCCACTCAAGTATGAGTGGTGACACGATTAAGTTTACATCAGCCTTGATCAATATTAATAAAGACCTTACCATTCTAGCAGATCTTGCAGACAACATATACATCAAGGGTGAATCAACTGGCCGAGTCCTCCAAGTGAATATATTTAAAGAGGTTTTCCTGAAAGGCTTACACATCATCGCTGGTTCCAACAATGAAGGCAGAGGCCTTTATGTCCTAGGTAATTGCACGATAGAAGATATTGTTTTTTTTGAAAATCCTCTTAAGAAAGGGATAGGAGCGGTGATTTTAAACACCGGCGAACTAACCATTAAAAGCGGTGTTGAAATAAGAGAGGAGTGAGATGAGGATAGAAAAAAGTCCTGATTTTTCAGGATAAACAATATCTTAAAACATAAGCTCCCTCTCTCGTCTCCGAGCTAAGAATATAATCTAGTTTCCACCGCATCCATTTTTCTCAACGACAATTTTGGCCCCATCATGGATGGTAGAGAGAGACTTAAAAGTTACTTCAGCAGATTTCAATATCAATTCATGTGGAGCAGTCACCGTAACGTTGTCAACTTCAATCAATGTTCCAGCAGTGATGGTAGTCGTCTCATCAAAGGTCAGGTCCTTAAGCAATCTATAAGAGGTGCAAGATCGATTTCCGATGTGCTTAGAAAGCATATTGATGTACGGTCCCTGGTAGGTGATCGAATTCTCAGTTATCTCCCATGAATTTTCAGGAAAACTGGTATTCCAGTCCTTGTACGATTTCTGGATCGGTTGACCCTCAGGTGGACTTAAGGTAGGTCCGGTGTAACTTGCATCCGGACTGTAAGATGGGTTGAATCCACCTGGAACAATCCCTGGAGGCGGTCCATAAAGTGAGGTCAACGCATTGTCATAATCAGACCCATGGTCGAACCATAGGTGGTATATTTCATTGGCACAGTTTTCTGCGCCGAAGTCATACATGTTAGAAAGCATAACCATGTTAATCGGATTTACACCGTGGATGAAATGCAAGTATCCTTTAGCCGCTCGATCATAATTCAAGGAATCATTGCTGCCTCCATTGTTTAAATCGTACTTCAGCATATTGTAATACATCAAGGAAGTGCTGCTCTTTTCTCGATTGTTACCCCATACATAATTTCCATCTGATAAGTATGCTCTATATGGATCAGTGTTACCTAAGTATGCTGGTATCATATCCGCATTGTTTCCATGCATAGAAGTGATAAAGCTATTCTTTATGGCATTGGCCACTCCAGCGCTTGCACTTGGATGATTCGCATAATATAATAAGGCATCTTGAACTTCCGTCTGAAAGACATACCAGAAGGTCCAGGTAATCGGATTGATAGAAGTATAATTAGCATCAATATAGTTTCGATACTTTACATCACCTGTGGCTGCATACAAGTATACTGCAGCACACATTAAGAAATCATCCTGCCCACTGGTTGAAACTTCTGGATTTGCGCTTGAGAAACCTGCATTGTCATAAGTAGAGTATGCCGGATTATTTTCAATCCAGTCCCAGGCTGACACTGCGCTCTGGAGAAGGGTTGCAGCATAAGCAGACTCACCTGCTTTCTCATATACAATAGCCGCATGTGCCATCATACTCGCAGCCGCCCTAGTGGAAGAAGCTTGCGCAGGACCATACCTCCTTGCCGTCATATCCGTACTAGGTGGACTACTACCTTGAAATCCAGTAACTGAAACTTTCATCAATACAGAACCATCACTTTCTTGCATTTTAAGCAACCAATCTAGTTCAACTTTTATCTCATCGAGTAAATCAGGAATGCCATTCCCCGATTCTGGGATGTTGTAGTTATCCTCCCAGATCTCCGGATAATCTTCATAAGCGTAGAGAAGATCATGGACGGGTTTATGACAGAAATTTACATATTTATTGTAGTCTCC
>CAZFJO010000227.1:0-4259 GCA_964518915.1 uncultured Saprospiraceae bacterium | reverse complement strand
CTCCATTGTCTGTAACTGATGAAAAATCAAACCACCACGATTGGTCTCCAGATTGATCATGGGTAGCGCCTCCATTCCATACAGCAGGACTCCCAGAAAAAACAACAGAATCGTCGGTAGCATTTCTAACTTGAAGGGTTCCCCCTGGAGTATAACTCACTGCAGAATTATAGCCCCCTTGAGGGTTAGATAGCACAGCTACTTTTACGCCTTCTGGCAAATATCCAAATTGGTCAACATGGATGTTTTCATTATATGTCTGAGAACACAGATCAAAAGAAAACCAGAAAACACATAAAAATAACCCAATCACTTTATTCGTACTTAAACGGAACATACATCTATAATTTACTAATCAATTCTCTTATTTAATTTCACCAAAACTTAAGCCAACTATCCAAGGTTTTGGTTCAGGAATCAAGGACATTTTTAAATCCTTCTTCCATTTATTTATGGCCTATTAAAACAACAATACCATTAAATAAGCTTGAATACTTGCGTCAATATTCATCTTTCTAAAAATTGAACTTTAAGGGGAATGACTTTATGCAATTACTGCATGATTTATTATAAACGCTGAAAATCATAGAATGATTGTCGGTCTATTGATACCAAGGTGATCATTTTATACCACACCCACAATTATAAATCAACGATCTGACACCTGACTTTCAAAAAATCCTTTAAAAACGACAGCGGCATCGCTTTTAAGCGTAAATCGATCATCGCTTATAAGCTCAACTTCCATATATCCGGTTCGCTTAGAAAGCTGAAAAGAGACCATTTTCTTTTTATTTAACCTCTTACTCCAGTAAGGTGTGAGAAAAGTATGTGTACCACCCGTTGCCGGATCTTCCATTGTTCCACTCCATGGCCAGAAATATCTTGAGTAAAAATCATAACCATCATCTTCTGAGCGAGTTGTAATACACACCCCATTGTATTTATCGGTAGAATCCACTAGTGTCTGATAACTTGGATTCAAGTTCATGAGTTGGTCTTTACTTTCGATTTCTAAAAGCAGAATACGGGTTTCTTCATTGTATTCAGCATTGATAATTTCATCTATTCCTAGGGCTTCAAGTAATCGTCTAGGTGCCTCTTCTTGACGGGTATGGTACACTGGAAAAACCATCTTGATTCCATCGCTTACTTTATCAACTTCTATCTCGATGCCTTGTATATTAATAAAGGATATTTTCTCAACATCGTTCTCCTGGAACAAGACTTTAGAAGAAGCCATGGTGGCGTGACCACATAAGGGAATTTCCATTTTAGGAGAAAAAAATCGAATAGCATAATTTCCTTTTTCTTCGTTTTTCTGGATAAATGCGGTCTCAGACAGGCCCAGCTCCTGGGCTATCAATAACATCTTTTCCTCACTGATGGAAGATTCAAGCATACACACTCCTGCAGGGTTCCCTTTAAATACTTGGGTCGTAAATGCATCTACTATATATACTTTCATGGAGCAGCAATTTTAAGTGGTAAGTTATGAGAAAATAAGTCACCGCTTAAGATAGAAACATAGCGGTTAACCACGTCTTTTTCTTGAGTAATTAATGCTACTCCTTATATAAGAAATGATTTAAAATCCAGGCAGGTCTAAAAACATACAATGAGAAAAAACTACCTTTGAGCACGATGATATTAATAACTGGTGCATATGGATTTATCGGGAGCCAAGTTGCTCACCATTATCTTTCACAAGGATACCCTGTGATCGCTGTCGACGACTTCTCTAGATCAGAAAAATCTATGAATCTACCCTTGATCGAAGGATCAATTAAAGTGGAGCGCGCACAATTATGGGATTGGCTTAATGCACAAGAGGAAGAAATTCATCTGATCATACATCTAGGCGCAAGGACAGATACCACAACCCACGATGTCGACCTGCTCAACCATTTAAACCTAAACTATTCTCAGAAAATATGGAAGGTCGCCGCTCAGCGCAATATTCCATTGATCTATGCTTCTAGTGCCGCTACTTATGGAGACGGTGCATTGGGTTTCGAGGATGACCATGATGTCATTCCACATCTCAGGCCACTCAATGCTTATGGGTGGAGTAAGCAAGATTTTGATACCTGGACATTTGCGCAAGCAGAAAAACCGCCTAGATTCTATGGACTAAAATTCTTCAATGTATACGGCCCCCACGAATACCACAAAGGCAGAATGGCATCTGTCATCTTCCACACCTTCCACCAGATCAGAAAAACGAGAGGTATGAAATTATTTCGATCCCATAGAGAAGGAATTGCCGATGGGCACCAGTCGAGGGATTTCATCTCCGTCATAGACGTTGTTTCAGTGATAGAATGGCTACACCATCATAATGAAGTGACCAGTGGAATTTATAATTTAGGCACGGGAACAGCCAGAACATTTATGGATTTAGCAAGCGCAACATTTAAGGCATTAAAAGTTGACACGCAGATTTCGTTCATAGATACACCGATGGACATAAGGGAGAAATATCAGTATTTCACTGAGGCCAGTATGCAGAAACTTAAAGGACAAGGGTATAAAAAGGAATTTACTTCTCTGGAAGATGGCATCTCCCATTACGTAGATGAACTGTTGAGATATTACGGGCCCATCTCTTTATAGTAAATTAGATTCCAGGAGTCTCCGAGCTTAGCCCAGCGCCGCTCCATAGAAAAATCACCTATCGTCGAAAAGATTTTTTCCACGACTACATTGTTAACCATAAAATACGATTGCTCATAAGTACCTCCCATATCGTCGTAGGGACGATGCAAGAGCCACTCATCACTATTCCACTTGAAGTCCTCGACTCTATCTGCAGGTTCTCCGACCTGTCCATCTAGAGGGAATATAATGTGCGCCATCTGAAACAAGCTGTCTGTATGGAATTTTTCTGAGAATGAAAGAAAATCAGCGGGCAGCGGAGTACTTTCTTCTACAACCGATTGCTGTTCCGGGGAAGGCTTACACCCTACCGTACAGAAGAATAACCCATATATCATCCATAATTTAGTTGTCGTCCTCATTTTCTTCCTTGTTTAAAACGGCATACACGAGATAAAATTCATCCATTGCCTTAGCTATAACCGTATAATTCTCTTCTCTATTGTTCTTATCCATCAATCCGTGGGCAATCCCTCCATCATCCAATATGGTATGAAATTTTAAACCCATATTTTCCTTAAAGTCTAGGGCTCTTCTTCCGTATGCCTTGTAGATCGATTCTTTGGCTCCCCAGATATAATGTAAGAATTCTATTTCTCTGCCTTCCGGCAAATCTGCCAATTCCGATTCCGAACAGAATTTATGTTTGATGCGCGTTATCTTTTCGACCCGCTTCTGTATATCGATTCCAGACTTATACGGAGAAGCAATTACTGCTGCTCTATTCCCAGAATGACTCATAGAAATATGAAAGCGTGAACCGGATAGATAAGGCTTACCATATGAATCTTTCAGACAAGCACCTCGGATTCTTCTTCCCGACATGATATGCATCAAAAACCTTGAAGCCATCCATTCAATCTTCTTCCGATCCGATAGATTCAGGGTTTCTTTTTCTTCCTCTGGATAGAGAATCATATGGTTCTGAAAGAAATCAAGGTTCTCATTGATTTCCCAGATTCCGATTTCTCCGCCTTCTTTAATTTTTTCGTGAAGCAATAGTGGCATGAGTTTCTTACTTTTACACCTGCAAAATATAAAAGCTTAATGATATTAACGGACCATCAGATACTAGAAGCGATAAAACAAGGTACTATTGTTATAGAACCTTATCGACCAGAATGCCTCGGGACCAACTCTTACGATGTACACCTAGGGAAGTTCCTGGCAGTATATGAAGACGAAGTACTCGATGCCAAGAAGCACAATAAGATCAAAGAAATCATCATTCCTGAAGAAGGGTATGTATTGCAACCAGGCACATTATACTTAGGGGTAACGGAAGAATATACAGAAACGCATAGTACGGTTCCATTCTTAGAAGGAAAAAGCAGTATCGGAAGACTGGGTATAGACATCCATGCAACTGCTGGAAAAGGTGATGTAGGTTTCTGTAATACATGGACGCTAGAAATCTCTTGCGTACACCCCGTCCGCGTCTATGCTGGCATGCCTATCGGCCAGCTCATTTATTTCACTGTAGATGGCAGCATAAAGAATTATTACAACAAAAAGAAAAACGCCAAGTACATCACTCGTACAGATCGACCTGTTGAATCCATGATGTGGAAGAACAGTTTTTAATTAGGAATTAGAAATTG
>CAZFJO010000226.1:2388-6514 GCA_964518915.1 uncultured Saprospiraceae bacterium | reverse complement strand
AATAGTCAATCTGTTATTGAAAGCTTATTCCTTGATTGCTGTTGAATCGAGATCTTTTTATATTTTTACACTTTGCTAAAGCAATATATATGAGTAAGAAAAAAACCATAGCCATTACACTTTTTACAATAGCTATTGTAAGTCGGTTAATTCCTCATGCCCATAATTTCACTCCTATTGAGGCTATTGCGCTCTTCGGGGGTGCTTATCTAGGCAGTAAGTACTTACCGTTCTTCTTAACGATAGGGGCTTTGTTTTTTACTGACCTATTGCTAAACAATACCTTCTTAAGGTCTTTCTTTCCTGGAGAAGAAGGTATGATCTGGTTTTCACCTTATATGATCTGGAATTACCTTTCCTTATTCTTGATTGTAGGAATCGGATCGTACTTAATGAAAAAGAAAAAGAGGAAGAATGCAGCATATGTTTTCGGCGGTGCAGTCACTTCATCCATAGTATTCTTCTTGATAACCAATTTTGGTAGTTGGATTGCAGCTCCAGCGATGTACTCAAGAGATTTATCTGGATTGATGACTTGTTTTATTGCTGGCATCCCATTCTACAAGATGACTTTCTTAAGTAACCTCCTTTTTTCAGGAGTTTTCTTTGGTTCTATGTATTTAGTTGACCGAAGAGATTCCGTAGAAGCAATCGCATAACAGGTACTTTTTAGTAAATTTCTACAATTACTTCAATTTCTACGGCGATATTCCTAGGAAGAGATCCCATTCCTACGGCAGCTCTAGCGTGCTTGCCTTTTTCTCCGAACACCTCAACCATAAGGTCAGAAAAACCGTTTACAACTTCTGGTTGGTTGCCGAAATCAGGCGGGCAATTTACCATTCCCAGAACCTTTACAATTCTCTTCACCTTATTAAGATCGCCTAAGTGGTCTTTTATAACGGAAAGTTGATTGATTGCGGTCAACCTTGCTGCCGCATACCCCTCTTCTATGGTTAAATCCACACCTACTTTACCTGTAATATTAGTGCCATCTGCTTTTCTAGGGCCTTTACCTGCAAGAAACAACAGCTTTCCCGTTTCTACTACATTGACATAATTAGCGACGGGGACACCCGGAGTGCTGAGCTCTATTCCGAGAGCATCGAGCTTAGCTTCATAATCTATGGATGGTAACTCTGGAGAACTCTCCTGCTTTTCAATGGCGGGTTGATTACAAGAAACGAGGGTTATTAATAACAAAAGTGATAATATGGTTGTGTACTTCATAATGGATATTAAGGGTGAATCTTATTTTCTAGCTTGCCACTTTATTTCATCTACATTCTGATTGTAGGCAATCATTCTTCCTAGCACAAAGAAAAAATCGCTCAATCGATTGAGGTATTTTAGGACGAGGTCATCCACAGGTTCTCTATTCATAAGATGAACCACTCTTCTTTCCGCTCTTCTGCATATGGTTCTGCAGATGTGGGCGTAAGCAATTTCTGTAGAACCTCCAGGAAGGATAAAACTCCTCAATGGCTCTAGATAATTGTTCATGTCGTCAATTTCTTGTTCTAACCGGTCTACGTCCTCTTTCTTAATGTCTGGCTTGATGATGGTCTGCTTAGGATCTGCAGCAAGGCTGGAACCCAGGGAGAAAAGTCTTCTCTGAATTTCTTGTAGAATGACACGTCGATTATAGGTCGTGTTGCTGGCAATTAATAAACCTAAGAATGAATTAAGTTCATCTACTGTACCGTAGGCTTCTATTCTAAGCGAATCCTTCCCTACTCTTTTTCCTCCGAATAAAGATGTTTTCCCTTTGTCTCCTTTCTTAGTATAAATCTTCATAGTATAAATTACAAGTTATGGCGTCTACACGGTGGTCAATCCCAGACACACCTCTGTAACATGTAATAAATTTAGTGAAAGAAAAGGGAGTAAACGACGCTTGAGGTCATTAATTTAATCCGCCACATTATATCTATGCGTCGGATCAGAAGCCAAGACTACATTTTTGTTTTTCTCATCAGATTCTACTTTCCCATCTCTGAGTCGGATTATCCTGTGTGCATGCTCAGCTATATCTGGCTCGTGGGTAACTAGAATGACGGTATTGCCATTTTTATGGATTTCCTCGAATATACTCATGATCTCGATGGATGTTTTGGTATCTAAGTTACCTGTCGGTTCATCTGCAAGGATAATCGCAGGATCATTAACCAAGGCTCTCGCAATAGCGACTCTCTGACGTTGTCCTCCAGAAAGCTCATTAGGCTTATGGGTAAGTCGATCACCTAATCCTACTATATCCAATACATGGGATGCTTTTTCAAGCCTAGCAGATTTTTTCAATCCTGAATACACAAGTGGCAAGGCGACGTTATCTAGGGCAGAAAGCCTAGGAAGCAGGTTAAATGTTTGGAAGACGAATCCTATTTCTTTATTCCTAACTTTCGCTAATTCGTTGTCAGTCATAGAGGAAACATCCACGCCATTAAGCACATAAGATCCTTTAGTCGGAGTATCTAAGCAGCCTAGCAGGTTCATCAATGTAGATTTCCCAGATCCAGATGGCCCCATAAGTGCTACATATTCGTTGCGCTCTATGCCCACATCTATACCTTGAAGAGCCCTCACTTCTTCTGCACCCATCACATAAATCTTCCAGAGTTTCTCTACATTAATTATGTTATCCATGTTTACCGCTTTGTAATTTTAAAATACTTCTACTATTTCTTATCAATAACCTTAGGTATAACGATATGACTGTCCTTAGACTTAGGTGCTCTTGCTAGCAAGGCTTCTCTGCTATCGTCCTGAATCACCACGTCTTCTCTCGGCCCTATTCCATCATCAATCATATACCTGAGGGGAGCAACATCACTGGTATCTACTTCTTGAAGTTTTTCTACCATCCCTAAGATATTATTGAGATCATGCTTTATGACCTCCTTTTCATCGCTGCTTAGATCAAGACGAGCAAGCGTTTCCAATTTCGAAATTAATGCGTCATTTATTTTCATAAATAATTTTTAGATGGGAGACCCATTTCTTTCCACCAAAAGTAGTATTAATCCCTAAATCCATGGATATGTCACCCCTTAGAATATTAAAATGAAATATTTATTTTAGATTAATCTGTCATATTCTATTGTAAATATATCAAGCGTATTATTTTTGGGTGCTTGTAAAACGTGCCAACGATGATAAAACATATTGCCATAGCCGGAAACATTGGCGCTGGAAAGACGACCCTCTCGGAATTATTATCGAAGCATTATGGCTGGGATGTCCACTATGAAGATGCCAGCTCTAATCCTTACCTAAGCGATTTCTATGACGATATGCAGCGGTGGGCATTCAACCTTCAGATCTATTTTCTTAACAGTAGGTACAAGCAGATTCTCGATATTCAGAAAGGAGATGTTTCCGTCGTACAAGACCGAACTATATATGAGGATGCTTATATATTCGCTCCGAATCTACATGAAATGGGTTTAATGTCGGAAAGGGACTTTGAGAATTATTTCGACCTATTCGACACCATGTCTAAGCAAGTTAATCCTCCTGATCTTCTTATATACTTAAAGTCAAATATCTCTACCCTTGTAAATCACATCCAGACTCGCGGACGAGATTATGAAGGAAACATGTCTCTAGACTATCTTAAAAGATTGAATCATAGGTATGAAAACTGGATTTCTGGTTATACCGAAGGAAAGCTTCTCATTATACCAGTCGATGATCTAGATTTTAAAAACAACAAAGAAGATCTAGGTAAGATAATCGAAATGATCGATAGAGAACTTTATGGTCTCTTCTAAATCTTACCCTAAACCACCACTTGTAAAATCCTATCTTTTCCTTGCATATCTTGTACTATTTCTACAGATGTACAAGTACTAAACAATGCTTTCGTTTCAGCACTTCTAAACTCGTTGATTTCTAGAAAAACCAGCGCCCCCTTATCCATTCTTTCTTGAGCATACTGAGCTATCTTCTTATAAAAGACCAACGGATCGTGGGAAATAGGATACAAAGCAAGGTCGGGTTCGTAATTTATTGTGGATTCAGACATTACGGTTTTTTCGCTTCGATCTATGTAAGGAGGGTTACTTACTAGAAAGTCTATCTTACCTAGCGCATCCCATGCAGATTCATCTAGAAAGTCTATATT
>CAZFJO010000226.1:0-2288 GCA_964518915.1 uncultured Saprospiraceae bacterium | reverse complement strand
GTAAAAATAAGCCTTCCCTACGATGTACTGGATCGGGTAACCTCCGATTATTCTGTCAATGTCTGCCTCCGCTTGCTTGACATCAGATTCACTCCACGATTCTTTCCTTTGATCATAAGCGTCCTCCATAAAGATACGTACTAGGCTTTCTTTCTCAGTCGATAATACTGAATCAGCTAACCTTGCAAGCAAGAATGATTTTAGTTCTTCCCTATTCATCTAGCTTAAGTAACTTATACGAAGATGTAAAATGCAATTTTCTTGTTCTGAAGAATTTATCTTTCTGCAATGCTTTATTCAATGCCACCATTAAGGATCGTTCTTTAGATACAGGCTCTATTGTGTACCCCATCGTTCCGCACAATTCTGAGACAGACTTATGAGGTGTATTAAATAGCTTGCAGCCTTCTTCTGTAGGTCTCACATAATTCAATAGATGATGGATGATTGCCTTATCACTTCCATCCGCATAAGAAAAGGTATTCATATTGCTCCTATCCACCTGCGCTGTTTCGTCGGCATTCCAAGTAGGAAGGTTGGTTTCTGAAAGGTTGTTAATCGGTAACCCTGATAACATTTCTTTCTGATAATCTAGTTGGAGGAAGTTGCATAAATCTTGTACAGTTGATTCTGAATCTGTGAGTATATCTTCATACTTAATCCGATGATACCGTTTATCATCATCGGCATTCAATCCTCCTGCGTTGTTGTAGTAATATATCAAGAAGGCATAAATAGGGTTCATCCCTCTTTTAAGCATAGATAGAATTGTATCGTACGGATTCCTTACAATATGAATGATTTTACATTGATCTAATTGAGATAGACATTCTCTAAACAGCAATGAATTCCCAGGTGTTTTTTCACACCATATAGATGCTTTTTTCATATCCATACGCGGATGCATGAACAGGTTCATCAAGTCATTGATGTTTTCTGCCTTATCTATGATGTTTTTCATAGACTCAGTGTTGTGTCCATACTCTTTTGATACAGACCCTATTCCTCTGAAAACATGAGGTGAAAATGATACAAGACCGCTTGGAAATTTCTTTCCTACCCTTCCCTTGTATTTTTCGAACTCCAGAAACAACTCTTTCTTGGTTAATAAATACGTTTCCTCACCTGAACTCACTGTCGGATGACGACTTACTATGTTCTTAAGCAATGAAGAGCCGCTGCTAGAACTTCCACCTATTATTATTGATGATGTCAGAACGAATCAATTGTGATGAATCGCTAAAATAAGAAAAGCCCTATATCCATATGGGTAAGGGCTTTTCTTATTTACAACTATTTTCATCAGATCTTACTGAAGGTCACAAACCTCCAATCGTTAAACGTCTGAAGGACGAGTGCATAAACTCCAGATGGAAGGTTACTGATATCGAAATCTTCAGAATAATTATTCTGATCCGTTAGTTCTCTTACCTCTATGATTGCACCTTGATCATTGATTAAGATCAGACTCACATCTTGATTACTTGTCAACTCTACATTGGCTGTAAATCGTCCGTCGTTCAGTTGAGGAGTAATTTGGAAATTGGAAATAAAACCTGGATCTGTAAAGTGATTCTCAGGATTTTCCAGTTCAGATGGATCCGAATAAATTACAATGGTCTTAGTCTGCTTTATTGCGCATGGTCCGATGTATGCTATCAGTGAGATTTCATACTCGCCTGGTTCTGTGAATATCACAACTTCGTGATTTAAATCAGAAGAAACATATTCGATCAATTCTCGATCGTACTCCCAGAAGAATGAATCCACTCTTGGATTAGAAGCCTCAACCATCTTGATCGGTAAGTCTATAAGGCCTTCCTTGCTCAGCAAGAACCTTACACCTGAGAAGTCAGCTTCATCAAATCTAACTTCGATGACTTCTTCGTCTCTACATCCTAAGTCATTGATCACTTCCAGGGTATATACTCCAGCCTCATCTGCAATAATACTTATATCAGATCCTAGGTAAGATCCATTGAGGTACCAGTTATTGGTAAAGGAGGTATAGATTGAATTCAATTCGACCATCACATCGTTACAGACAACCGTATCTGCTGGCCAGTTCTGATCAATGACGAATACATCAGCTACTGGAATGTTTAAAGAAACATCGAAGCTACAGCCCGTAACAGAAGTTATTCTAGCTGTGTAATCACCAGGGGACAATCCATCGATTGATGTGCCCATCTGGCCATCTGACCACACTACGAAGTCTATCATATCTAAATCATCTCCTGTAATTTCAACAGATGCATTTCCTTCTTCTGCACATTTATCATATCCTA
>CAZFJO010000225.1:0-6523 GCA_964518915.1 uncultured Saprospiraceae bacterium | reverse complement strand
TATGCTTTCAATCTATTCCGTAAAAATAACTAAAGTAGCTTGATCTAGTGATTTCAAGCCCTATAATTAGAGGAAGAATTGAATCTTAAGGTAAAACGATGCCCACACCGCATTCCTTATGTTTTTCCTATAAAATGATAAACTTTCTTTTTACCCTAGGTGCAATCCTGGATAAGACCTCATATGGTATGGTATCCATTCCCGTAGCAAGTTTTTCTATGCGGTTGTGTACACCGAATATTTCTACTTGGTCTCCCACTTGTGGATTCACCACTTGAGTAAGATCAATCATCGTCATATCCATACATATATTTCCGACGACCTTTACTTCATTGCCTTGATAAAGAAAAGATATTCTGCCGCAACTGCCTTTTCTTATAAGTCCATCTGCATAACCTATATTGAGGACTCCTATCAATGTTTCTGATTTAAGAATGGCAGATCGGTTATAACCTATGGAATCTCCTATCGCATACTCTTTAATGCTTATGATGGTTGCCTTTAACGTGTGTACAGGAACCAGGCTAGGCATCTGTGGAACACCTATGCCATAGAGTCCGATCCCGAGTCGTATATAGTCATATTGATAATTAGGAAAGCGCTTCGCGCCGGTACTATTGAGAATGTGACGCTTGGGTTTAACTTCCCATGCTGAAGTCAAGGCATTATAGAAAGTATGGTAAGCATCTATCTGTTTATAACTGTAATCATCTTCTTGCGGATCATC
Source organism: uncultured Saprospiraceae bacterium (assembly GCA_964518915.1). Lineage (GTDB taxonomy): Bacteria > Bacteroidota > Bacteroidia > Chitinophagales > Saprospiraceae > JABDLO01. The sequence goes on along the minus strand of CAZFJO010000225.1, from coordinate 5,796 downwards.
GGCACTGCTGAGGTGAGAAAAGATGGTGCCTACCTTGAGATATGGACATCCTTTCAATAATCCTTGGATACCTTCCACATCTTCTTGTCGCATACCGAGTCTTCCCATGCCGCTATCCATCTTGATATGAATGGATATGGATTCTTGCCTTCTTGTTGCTTCCTTCTCTATTGCCATCAACATAGACATAGAATATACTTCTGGTTCTAGGTTATACAGAAACAGGACATCAACCTTAGCTGGATCTGGATTGAGTACAATGATTTTTCTATCTATGCCTATCTGCCTCAGTGACAGACCTTCATCGGCATTGGCTACGGCTAAGTAGGCTGGATCATGGGCGTCAATTTCTTTAGCAAGTTTTTCTATTCCTCCACCATAAGCGCTCGCCTTAATCACGGCTATAAAACGACATCCTTCTCCCATGATTTTTTCGTAGGTGCTGATGTTGTGATGTAAGGCTGTGAGGTCGATTTCTAGAACGGCACTGTGGGATTTATTTTCGAGCTTTTCAGCGAGGACGTCTAACTTGAATTTTCTTGCACCCTTGATAAGGATCACATGGTTTTCCCACTTGAAATCATCCACCACAGCATAAAAAGATGGAGTATCAGGAAAGTGATAATGGTCTCCCTTGCTGTGCAGGTTTACAGAACTCTTGCCGATAGATATCAATCGGCTGATCTTGGATTTTTTTAGAACATCTGAGATGGCCTTAGTCATTGCTTTCTGGTCTCTGACATCGTGGAAATCAGAAATTATTAAGGTCAGTGGGCGATCAGGATCTAGACTTTCTGCGAATTGTAAAGAATGCTGAAGAGATTGAAGATCAGAGGAATAGGCATCGTTTATCAAGATTGAGCCATCTATTCCTTCTATTTGCTCCATACGCATGGAAGGCTGCAAGAAATTTTTTATTTCTTCAGTAATTGTATCGGGATGGATGCCTATTTCTATAGCAGTAACAATTGAGAAAATCAAATTTTCAATGGTGACGTAGTCGTTTCTAGGGACGACGATCTCGATGCTGTTTTCAGACCACGATAGGACGATTGTATCTGGTGCAGTATCTGTAACTTTATATTTAGCACCATCACTATATCCCCATGTAATTAAAGATTTATCAGCGTACACTTCCGTCATATGAGCATCGATGTCTCCATAATCCTTTCTGTAGATGATGTTTTTACTTCTACGGAATAAGGAAGCTTTTTCTCTGAGTTTTTCTTCCCTTGAAGAAAAACCTTCCTCATGGGCCGTACCTATATTGGTAAATATCCCGATATCAGGTTGTATCATATCCTCAAGTACAGACATCTCGCCTATGGCTGAAATTCCTGCTTCGATGATGCTTAATTCGTCCTCTGGGTTTATCTGAGATAAGGATATGGGTACTCCTATGCTGGAATTGTAACTTCTAGGGCTTTTGGAAGTTCTTTTTTCGGTGCTGACTAACTGGAATAGCCATTCTTTCACAACCGTCTTGCCGTTGCTTCCTGTGATGCCTAAAATCTGGGTAGATGAACAAGATTTTCGATGTGTCTTCATCCATTTCTGGAAGGTCATTAAAACATCATCCACGACGATGACATTCGCGTCAATTAAGTTCAATTCTTTCTCTGCCAGGAAATTTCTAACCCCATTTGCGTAAGCGTGATGAGCATAATCATGACCATCCCTCACAGGCCCACTCAAACATAGAAAGAGGGTGCTTCTTCCATCCGCTATTTTCCTAGAGTCGAAAGCGACCTCATCTATTGTAGCTTTCGGATTTTCTATAACTCCTCGGCCACCGGTAAGTGCTTTTATGTCTGAAATGGAAAACATCAGTCTACCAGATCTTTTCCTATATCTGTGCGGAAATACTTCTTCTCGAAATCAATCTTGCCGGCTATTTCGAGTGCGCGTTCAACACAAGAATTGATATCACTTCCCAGAGCGGTTATTGCCAGAACCCTACCTCCATTCGTTACAATATGGCCTTCTGTATCCCGTTTTGTGCCTGCATGCAGGAGGAGCTCTTCAGTATGCTCTGGAATGTTCATGCGCTTTCCTTTCTCGTACGCTTCTGGATAACCACCGGAAACCATCATTACAGTTGTTGCTACATCGGAGGAATATCGAGGATTAATCTGACCCAGCTGACCTCCATCGACAGCGACCAGTAGATCAACAAGATCATTTTCAAGTCTCGGTATAACTGCCTCAGTTTCAGGATCTCCCATCCGGCAATTGTACTCAATAACGTACGGGCTTCCATTGCAATTTATCAAGCCGAAGAACACGAAACCATGGTAAGCTATGTTTTCTTGTTCAAGACCTTTTATTGTAGGCTCTATTATGTCATCAATAACTTTTTTCTTGAAGTCTCCGGAAAAGAATGGCACGGGTGAGACAGCACCCATTCCTCCTGTATTTAATCCTGTATCTCCTTCTCCGATGCGCTTGTAATCCTTAGCCTCTGGCAGTAGAAAATATTCTTTTCCGTTCGTCAAGGCGAATACCGAAAACTCTACTCCATCAAGAAAATCTTCAATTACTACCCGTTCAGATGCTGTTCCGAATTTTCCGTTGAGCATCTCTTCTAGTGACTGCTTAGCTTCGTCGGCATCTGATATGATCAATACCCCTTTTCCGGCTGCAAGTCCATCTGCTTTCAATACGTACGGTCCGTCACTATCGTCGATGTGTTTCTTCCCTGCTTCTAGTGTAGATAACGTGTATTCTCCATATCCTGCGGTAGGAATGTTGTGTCGGGACATAAAAGATTTAGCGTAAGCCTTACTCCCTTCTAGCTGAGCACCTTCCTGGCTGGGGCCGATCACCTGAATGTGGCGGAGTGTTTCATCCGCTTTAAAAAAATCATATATGCCTTCTACTAGAGGTGCTTCTGGACCTACAAGTATCAGAGATATGTTATGGTTCAGACAAGCTTCTTTTATGCCTTGAAAATCTGTTACATCAATAGGAAGATTCTGACCATATGCCGTTGTACCTGCATTTCCTGGCGCAATATATAAAGCATCTAGTTGAGGACTCTGAGCCAGTTTCCACGCAAGGGTACATTCTCTGCCTCCACTACCTATGATAAGTATACGCATATTCATTTTTTCTTGATTATGAGCTAGGTTTATAACCCGTTTATCGCTCTAACGGCAAATGTACTTAATCCTTCTGTATCCATCCTTAAAAGTACATGAGTCACAGACCCATTTATGCTGCAATTAAGAATAACTATGTGCATAATATATAATTTTCCCACTTGTAATAAAGGTTTTTGTACAGTTCTGCATGGGTAAAATGGTGAAAAACAGCATAATTGGCATATGTATTGCAATCAACATATTATTATTATGTTTAATATGTAATTGATTTTAGTAGCTTTGCTACCTTAAATCGAAATGAATAGCAACCATTTCATAATCTGAATATCAGTGATAGCATATCTCAATGGAAAAATAACCTTTAAGTCGCCTGCGTATATATACGTGGATTGCAATGGGGTTGGTTACCACGTCAACATCAGCTTACATACTTACGCTCAGGTAGAACAAGTAGAGCAAGTTAAGATTTACACCTACCTGCATGTCAAGGAAGATGGCCACAGTTTATATGGTTTCAGTACGACGGCAGAGAGGGATGTTTTCGTACATCTGATTTCAGTATCTGGCATCGGACCGAATACAGGAAGGGTGATTCTTTCTTATATGAGTCCAGAAGAAGTTCAGTCTGCCATACTCCATGAGAATGTCGTTGCACTGAATAAGGTGAAAGGCGTCGGGCCGAAAACGGCTAAACGCATTATTCTTGATTTAAAAGACAAAGTAGCTAAATCAATAGGGGATATAGATGGAATTACACCCATTGTCAACAATACCCTGAAGGATGAAGCGTTATCAGCTCTGGTTGCTCTAGGCTTCCCTAAAAATTCGATTCAGAAAACCATTGAAAAGGTGGTAAAAGGGGATCCTGAAGTAAATAGTGTGGAATCTTTAATAAAGAAAGTTCTCAAGCAATTGTCTTGAGCGCAATCTTACGATTTAATATACGTTATATGTGCATGTTTTATGAAGCCTAGGATATTGAGTGGAGTCAGAATAATGGAGAGGCAAGTAGTGGAAAGTGTTGGTTTAAAACGGTTTATGAGAATAATTTTAACTACAACAATTTTGTCATTTTTAGTGGTTATCGGCTGGTCTTCTGATGGAGGATACAACATGCCGTCGCCTTATAATGACGTTGTAGCCCCTGCAGATACCATTCCTCTGAAAGATAGAAAGGATAATTTCGTCCTTGATCCACAGAAGAATCCCTTCGATATTACGCCTTCTATCGTAGAACAGAAAGTAGAGTATGATCCTAAAACAGGAAATTACATTGTGTTTGAGAAAATCGGAGACGAATACTACAGAACACCTACTACACTTACCTTTAAAGAGTATTTAGAATGGCGATCTAAACAAGAACAACGAGATTATTTTCAGCGCTTAGCCGGAATCAATACTGGAAAGAAAGGGTCCAAAGCGGTTATAGACCCCATGGATCGGATCGATATACAGAAAAACTTGGTAGACCGACTCTTCGGTGGTACAGAAGTAGATATTCAGCCGCAAGGGCAAGTAGACTTGACCTTTGGGCTTGAGTATTTTAAAAATGAAAATCCTAATCTTCCCATTAATCAGCAGGCACAAGGTCCGCTTTTAGATTTTGACATGGATATAGAGATGTCAGTGGATGGTTCTATCGGAGAGAAATTGAATCTAGGTTTTAATTTCGATACGCAAGCTCAGTTTGACTTCGATCGGAAAATTAAGCTTGAATATGACAGCGAGCAATTTTCGGAAGACGATATCATTAAGAAAATAGAAGCGGGTAACGTCAGCCTTGACTTACCAGGAACATTGATACAAGGTAATCAGAACTTGTTCGGAATTAAATTAGGGACACAATTCGGCCATCTCAAGCTACAAGCAATTGCCTCTCAGCAGAGATCCGAAAGAGAGAATATCCGCATTGAAGATGGAGCTGCAGTACAGCAATATGAACTCAGACCAGATGAGTACGATGAGAACAGACACTTTTTCCTCGGACATTTTAATAGAAACACCTATGAGGAAAACTTACAGACCATACCATATATCGGTACTTCTTTCCGTATATCAAGGATAGAAGTATGGATATCAGAAGATAGAACAGATTTTCAGCAAGGAAGTAAGATCATTGCAGCTATTGCCGATCTGGCAGAAGGTGACTCAGATAAGTTTACCAATGAAAATGCCGCATACGACCCTCCTTTTATTCAAGATCAGATCTTAACGGGGGTTAATGGCCAGACCCTAGATGACAATAGAGTGAACCCATTGTACGAGGAATTGCTTAGAAATAGAGATATAGATGATATAGATAAGACGGCAACCCTTCTTAAGTCAGATTATAGGATGCAGCAGACCCGAGATTTCGAGGTTTTTCGTGGTAGAAAATTGCGTCCAAGTGAATTCACCTATCACCCACAGCTAGGCACCATTTCTCTTAATAGTAGATTGAGACCTAATCAAGTGCTCGGTGTTTCTTATCAATATTTCTATACGGCTAATTGCGATGAAGTCTATCAAGTAGGAGACATGTCCAGTGAAGGAGAAGGGAATTCAATAGAACGAACTACTGCAACTAACGAAGTAGAAAGCCCTAACCTTACCTTCGTCAAGCTTCTGAAGAGTACGAATCAGCGGGTAGACATATCTAGTTGGGACTTGATGATGAAGAATGTTTATTCTCTCAATGCTTCTCAGTTGAATC
>CAZFJO010000224.1:3497-6594 GCA_964518915.1 uncultured Saprospiraceae bacterium | reverse complement strand
TCGATGAATCTAATCCGACCACAACATCTATGGATAAATAGATCCTTACCCTCTGCTTAATAAATAAATGCGAGCTGAAGTATACTTTACTTGACATGCACCAAGAATTGTAATACTAAATCAAGAGTCTTATTATTGTACCTATAACTAAAAACATCATGGAAATACGAAAAGCCGAACTAAAAGAGCTAGAACAATTAAAATGGATAGAGCAAGAAATCATCCGATATGAACGACCGATGGCTCCTAGTTTAGCAGACGATCCTATAAATTACTACGACATCGCACAGCTTATTGAGAATGAGGATACTGAAGTGCTTGTGGCTGTAATAGAACAAGAAATCGTAGGTTCTGGATACGCAACTATTAAAAAAGCCAGCAACTATAAGAAACATACACATTATGCATATCTCGGTTTCATGTATGTTTCACCTGAACATAGAGGTCGTGGAATCAATGGCATGATCGTAGACCGATTAATTCAATGGGCGACCAGCAGAAACATCAGCGAAATTCAACTTGAAGTCTATGCTTCTAATGATGCTGCAATACGGGCTTATCATAAAAAAGACTTCAAACCAGACTTAATTAGCATGCGCCTGAATACAGATGAAGGATTAAATAAATAGGATAAACTATATAAACCCAAGTGTTCATGAACTTCGAAAAATATACCGACATAATCCTAAAACTAAAAGAAGACGATCTGATACTCAGAGCTCAGCTCCTCGAGAAAAATGAACTCAATGGTGGGTACAATAGAATCATGGAAGAAATGCATAATAGAAATGCAGGTATCCTCAATGATATTATGGATGAAATAGGCTACCCGACAATCGATAAGGTAGGTACTGCAGCCAGTGATGCTGCTTGGATGATCATACAACACGCTATAGGACAACCAGATTTCATGAAAAAAAGCCTAGTCCTTCTAGAAGAAGCAGTAGAGAAAGACGAAGCTAATCCACTTAACCTAGCCTACCTAAAGGATAGGATTGCAACTTTCCAAGGCGATTTTCAATTGTATGGATCTGCCTATGACTGGGATGAAAATGGAGAATTAAGTCCCAAGCCATATGATGACATAGACAAGGTCAATCAGCGCAGAAAAGCGCTTAACCTCAATACGGTAGAAGAACAAACCCAGATCATGCGGGACCGAATAGAATCAGAAAACCAGAAGGCTCTCGCCGATATGGCTGACAGGAAAAAGAGGTATGATGAGTGGAGAAAAAAGGTTGGGTGGATATAACGATTAATTGAGCCTTTTTATAAGAGCATATATAAACCGTTTCTTCAATTCAATGAAAACCATATAGAATGTATGTATTCACAGCAAGACTAGAAATTATTGTAGGTAATCCTTATGTTTTGTTACCACAGGAAATATTGTATCATATATTGGAAGATGCTGGAAAATCGAAAGGTCCGATTCCTGTAAAAGGAACGATCAATGGCAATGACTACCAACAGACCCTTCTTAAGTATAGTGGAAAGTGGAGATTATATATAAACCTAAAAATGCTCAAGAACTCACCTAGAAGAATCGGTGAAACCCTATCCATTGAAATTGCAATTGATCCCAGTGACAGGACCATAAAGCCCCACCCACTTCTTATTCAAGCATTAAAAGAAAATCCACAGGCCGACGAAGTATTTAACAGGCTTTCTGCTTCAAGGCAAAAGGAAATAGTCCGTTACATATCTAACCTCAAAACAGAGCAAAGCATACTAAGAAATGTAAATAGAGCAATCCTCTTTCTGCTGGGAAAAGAACGTTTCGTAGGTAGAGATAAACCTTAAAAGAACATATAGCATGCTGTTTCATTAAGATTTTAATCTAAATTGTAGAACCTAGTTAATCTTAAACAATGGATACAAGAAAAATTGGATTACAAAGAAACACAGTCAGCATAGTCCCATATGACAGTCAGTGGACATTAAGTTTCAACGAAGTAAAATTACAATTGCAGCATATACTTAGCGTCTATAATCCCGATATCCAGCATGTGGGTTCTACTTCTGTAAAAGGCCTTGATTCGAAACCCATTGTTGATGTAGCGGTTGGGCTAGAAAATCTAAATGAATTGGATTCGATCATTGTTTTAATGGAAGAATATAATTTTCAATTCAGAAAGGATAATCAAGATAGAGGAGGATATCTATTCGTAAGATCTATCGGAAATGAAATAAGAACACATCATATTCATATCCTCAAAAAGGAAGGTGAGTTATGGGATAACTATCTATTCTTCAGAAATTCATTAAGAGAAAATGATGCTTTAAAAGAAAAATATCAATCTCTTAAAAATGAACTTGCGTTATTATATCCTTTAGATAGAGGTGCCTACACAGAAGGAAAGGCAACTTTTATTAAAAATGTTCTGTCCGAAAAGAACAATAAATCTTCGGAAAAATAGACGTTACCCCATAAAGTCTTGAGGAAAAGAATACGGGTCGATTTCCCATAGATTACTCAACACGAAAAAGACAAAAAGGGTCAGGAGAATAATGGATATGACATTCATCCAGATACCCGTCCTAATCATATCGGAAATCCGCAAATAACCTGATCCGAATACGACTGCATTAGGCGGAGTAGCAACAGGAAGCATAAATGCACAAGATGCTGCAACGGTAGCTGATACCATCAGAACATAGGGATGAACATCGATGGATAGAGCAATCGGAGCAAGTATAGGCAGGAGCATGGCAGTCGTTGCAAGATTAGAAGTGATCTCTGTAAGAAAATTCACACAAGCGATTAAAATTAAGATAAGCAAGAATATAGGTAAGGATTCCAGTAAGGCAAACTGTGTTCCTATCCACAATGCCAGACCACTTACTTTAAAAGCCGATGCCAAAGCCATTCCGCCTCCAAATAGAAGGATAATCCCCCACGGCATTTTAACCGCTTCCTTCCATTCAATAATCTTTTTTCTAGGTTGAGAAGAAGGAACCAAGAACAATATCAACGCCGCAGTTATAGCAATAATCGTATCATCTAATGCAGGTATAAAATCCTGTAAAAACGACCTAAATACCCATAGAGTTGCCGTCATAACGAATACCCCAAGGACCACTTTTTCTTCATAGG
>CAZFJO010000224.1:0-3397 GCA_964518915.1 uncultured Saprospiraceae bacterium | reverse complement strand
ACCCATAGAGTTGCCGTCATAACGAATACCCCAAGGACCACTTTTTCTTCATAGGACATACTGCCCAGCTTGGTCAGTTGAGATACAATTTCTTTTCTTCCTCCTGGGAATTCTTCCATCTTAAACTTAAAGGCAACCTTCGTTAGGTATAACCAACATATCCCCAGTAATACAACCGCAATGGGCAGGCCGAAACTCATCCACTGAGCAAATGAAATTTCAATGCCGAAGGTTTCTTTCACAGCTCCTGCCAGAACAAGATTAGGTGGCGTGCCTATCAAGGTTGCCATCCCGCCTATAGAGGCAGAATAGGCAATGGCCAGCATCATGGCTTTTCCGAAAAGTGCATTTTCATCTTCCTCTGTATCCGGGTGATCCTTGAGTTGAGATACAATAGACATCGCAATAGGAAGCATTATAACTGATGTTGCAGTATTGGAAATCCACATCGACATAAATGCTGTGGCCAACATGAAACCTAGGATAATCTTAGATATTCCTGTCCCTAGTAATTTTATGATATTGAGTGAAATCCGCTTGTGGAGATTCCATTTTTCTATGGTAATCGCAAGCACAAAACCCCCAATGTATAGAAAGATGTACTTGTGTCCATAAGCCGCAGTAGTCGAAGCAAGGTCTAGTCCACCTGATAATGGAAACAACACGATAGGCAACAATGCGGTTACGGTAATATCTGTCACCTCAAATACCCACCAGATAGCGACCCACAATGTACTTGCTAGCACAGCCCTTCCCTCATCTGATAGTCCTTCAGGATCAGTGAAGAACAATACTATAATAAAAAACAAGGGACCTAATAGGCCTGGTATCAACTTGGATTTAGTCATAAAAGGTTTTAAACAATCTTAAATCTAACATCATTTTTCTGAAAAATTAAAAAAGACTCCGCGATTGTTTCGAATTCTGTGTCAACCAGAACATTTATGTTGGTTAAAGTAATAATCTCCATTCTTTTTCAGAGCAATGGTTTAATTTCACAATTGTCAATTGCAAAACGTTTTTCATAAGTCATAATCGTTACGTGTAAAAGTTAATTGTTAATACTTAACAACAAATTGAGATAATATGAATGTTAAACCGTATTACATTTTCGGGTTGCTATTGTTATGCATACCCGGTACTTCACAAGATAATTTCAATATAGAATTGGTTGCCAATGTGAAATTTGACGACGCATGGGGTAACACTGAATGGAGTAACGACATATGGGGTTACGTTGCGCCTGATAGTAGTGAATATGCGATTATAGGAACAGCTAATTTTACCCGAATATTTAGTCTAGAAGATCCTAAAAATCCTCAACGTTTAGTTGCAATAGCAGGGGCAAGCGCCGTTCATAGAGACATCAAATCTTATGGTCAATATATTTATGTAACCTGTGATCAAGGAGCCGACGGCTTACTTATCATCGATATGACAAAAGCACCAGAAGTTATTACACATAAATTTTGGAAACCCGAGATTCTAGGAGCTACCTTAAAAACTTGTCATAACTTATTTATTGACGAATTCGGTGTATGTTATCTAGCTGGTTGTACTCCGCAAAGTCCTGGAGGAATTATCATGCTCGACATCACTACTGACCCACTAAATCCTACAGTAATCGGTTCCATAAATGAAAGATATTCTCACGATGTAATGGTGAAAGAGAATATAGTTTATTCATCAGAAATATCTGATGGAATGCTTACAATGTATGATGTATCCGATAAAGAAGACTACGTAACACTGGGTAGTGTAATTACATCTTCTAACTTAACTCACATACCTTGGGTTTCCGATTATTGCAATTATGCCTTTACAGCAGACGAAGTTAACAATGGATATGTTGATGCATATGACATTTCAGACTTATCTGATATCAAATTCTTAGATAAATTTCGGCCTGGAGAGACAACAGGTGAATCATCAACTCCTCACAACACGCATTATATTAATGATTATTTAGTAACAAGTTGGTATACTGAAGGAGTAGTGATTACAGATGTGAGCGACCCAGAAAACATGGTTATGGTAGGATCGTATGACACGTTCTTAGAATCAGGTTCTGGGTTTCAAGGTTGCTGGGGCGCCTACCCTTGGCTTCCTTCAGGACTTATCTTAGCCAGTGATATGCAGACAGGTTTGTATATATTACAACCGAATTATACTAGAGCGTCTTTCGTAGAAGGATCAGTAATTGACACCGAAACTGGAAATCGGATCATTAATTCTGAGATAGAAATACTTTCCAATCTTCCTAATATTGAAAAAACCGATCTTCTCGGCCGCTACAAGGCTGGTGTGGCTGAAGAAGGAACATTTGATATTGTTTTTTCACATCCTATGTACAACAGTGACACCTTTTCTGTAAGCATAGCATCAGGCCAATCCGTTGAACTAAATGTCCAACTTACACCTTTAAAAAGATTCAACTTATCAGGTAGTATTGTATCATCAGATGGCTCAGCTATTCCCAACGCAAAAGTGCTTTTCATAAATGATAGATTCACCCTGGAATATGAAACGGACAACAACGGTTTATATAGTGGAGAAGCATTCGAAGGTGATTTAGACATAGTTGTAGGAGCTTGGGGGTATATTCAGGCAACAGAACCTCTATCCATAAATAAAGACAATTCAATGAATTTCGAATTGAGGGAAGGTTACAGCGATGATTTCATTTTAGACCTTGGTTGGGAAACTCAGATTAACTCCATATATGGAAATGGTTGGAGAAGAGATGTACTACCTGAAATAGCGAACGTGTTACGTTCTCCCCGAAATGATGATCCTAACGACATTGGAAAAATGTGCTTTTATACATCTGTCATGGACGAAAAACTCCCTTTTGACGTCTTTGCTGATGGCATTACCACACTTACATCTCCTCCGATGGACTTGTCTTCCTACGAAAAACCTGTATTACAGTATCGATATTTCTTCTTTAGTGGTTTAGGCATAGAACCGCCAGATGACGACCTTGATGTATTTCTAAAAATAAATGAAGACCAAGAAATACTACTAGCAAGTTACACGGAACTGACTCAGGATTGGAGCGCTCCTGAAAATATAAATTTGACAGATTTTTCAGATGACTTAAGTAATGTCCGAATTATCTTTTCAGCAGTTGAAGGTGGTGACCTTCATTTTTATAATGGGGCTTTAGATGTATTTAAAATAGTCGAAGGACAGAATACTTCAACTGACGATTTACAGAAACACAATGACTACACAGTGATGCCTAATCCATTTAACAACTCAACTAAAATAAGATTTAATAAAGATGTAAAAACTATTTCTGTATTTAATTCTACAGCACAAAAAATGGCTTCTCTTATCCCTATTAATGGTATCGTAGAACTTGGAGAGAATTATCCAAAGGGAATTTATATAG
>CAZFJO010000223.1:0-6625 GCA_964518915.1 uncultured Saprospiraceae bacterium | reverse complement strand
CCGCATCTAGGATATCTTCGATGCGATCGATGCAATCTTCGAAGTGTGCTTTAGTTCTTCTAAAGGGTGAATTGAATATTAGTTGGATTTTTTTTAAAATAATTGATTTTTATCGTTTGGCTATTCATAGATTATGTCCGATGAGTGCTCTTGATAGAGTATAGGTATCATAGTATCTTTAGATGAGAAAAGGTTAACTCCAACCTAATATTAAATAGGAGTTAAATTACAAGATCATGAAATTGATATTTAGCATTCTAGTTTTTATTTCTTTAAGCTTCTCTAATCTTGATAAGATTCCAGCAGAGAACACCGTTAATTCTAGTGAAGAGGAAGCCTTTTGTAGTTGTAAGTATGATCAGATTACTAAAGATTGTTGGGATAACAGAGGGCAAACCTATTGTTTCGCTCAAGGTGGTTCACAGAGTGGTCTTTGTGACGGGTGTGTTGTTATTGACCCTGAAGAGTAAAAATAATTATTATCATTCCTAGAGTCATCAGACTCTAGGAATTAAAACTATCAATATGCTATATACTTTTTTTCTATATTTTATTTTTGGTAATAATTTAAATCCGCCTTCTTCGGAGTTTAATATCTGTCTGCCTCTAGATACTAAACACGAAGCTTACTTGTCTGAAATAATTTCAGATAGGAATAACAATGAATATCTATGGAGGTATGTTAAGGAATTTAATCAACTTGAAGTATATGAAGTTGAGACAGGTCAGTTGTTACATTCAAAAATAGTTGAAAGTACTGGACCTAATGGAGTGAATCGGTTTTTCGCGTTAAAACCTATAAGTGAAGAAGAGGTATATATTATTGATTTGACTGGTGAGCTGGTGAAATACCATATGACTAAAGGGGTTTTAACTAAAAGAAATATTATAAAAGGGTTACCAGAAATTCATTCCTTAATTGTAAAATCCTCAGGTGCATTACGAGATATCTTTATATATTCAGATGAATTATATTTACCAATTTCTCCACGGAATCCTCCTTTTTATCAAAATAAAAATGATTTTAAATTTTATATAAAGCATAATCTTTTAACAGGAGAAAATTTGTTGTTGGAAGCGAATTTTCCTAAAAGTTATTTTAAAAATGGTTTGAGGGGTTTTAACTATCATTCTGCATATGATGGGAAAGGTAATCTTGTGATTTTACCAAATGATTATTCTGAAGCATATGCAATAGATTTAAAGTCTTCTAAACTTTCAAAAATCGAAATTAACCTTTTAAAAAACGGTAAATTCAAAAAATGGGAAGGTGTCACACAAGCAGATAAGAAAATCATTCAAGACTTTTATACCTATGCAGTTAATGTAGGACTGGTATATGATAAATATAGAAATCTTTATTATAGGTTTTTATGGCCAGGAGCGAATGAATATAAGTATGAGAACAAAGTTAAATTTGAACAGATTAGGAACTATTATGTGCCATTTTTTCAAATCGAAATCTATGACAAAGACTTTAATCTTAAGAAGGTAGAGGTCATGCCAGATTTTGTATACAATACAGGTCACTTTGTTATTTCTAAGCAAGGTTTATGCTTGATGGCTAATCATCCTGAGAACCCTGATAACGAAGAAGATGTCGTAACGTTTCATGTTTACGATTTTTCCAAATGAAGAAATTTTTATAAAAGAAAGCCCGAGAACGCATTGAATTCTCGGGCTTTCCTTTTTCAATATTTTAATAAATAACTACTCATCCGCATCTAGGATATCTTCGATGCGATCGATGCAATCTTCGAAGTGTGCTTTAGTCATTGCGTCTTTCTGACGCTTTGCTGCCTTCTTAAGATCGGTGTGCAATTCTTTCATTTTCATTTTAAGAATCGGTTGGATATCTGAGTTAGATACCCTTACTGGAGGAGGCCCGAATGAGAACCTTACTCCTGATGATGGCGCAGGATTTAGCAGTGTATTGATTCTGGATAGATAGGTTCTCTGGATAGCTCTTCTGACTACATCCACGCTTGATCGGCTGTATGCTTCAGAAAATAAACCCTTCTGTAAATCGTCCATCATCTCGGTGAGCGGGTATGCTTTTTCAGGATCCATATAGCTTGCTTCTACAAGACGTTGCATACGATTAGCATTGAGTACGGTAGACAAGTGTCTGGATTGTAGAGATCGTATTCTATCCAGTGCTCCCTCTGATGTAGTCCGCTTGATGATGTCTTCTCGCATCAACCAAGTGGGGGTAGAGAAAGCATTGTTGAGCAACCAATTCATACTTCTCTTCTGATCTGTTCTATGCAATGGACTATAGATGTCCCCTGCTTGATCTGTCGTTCTGATGGTTTCATTGACTCCACCGATCATGGTTGCTACATGTCCTATGTATCTGCTGTATACACCTACAAGTTCTCCATATAATTCGCTGAGATCTCCATAAGATTGTCCATCCGTAGAAGTCCACTCTATTAAATTCCCAGATACAATTTTCAAGTTTCTTAACCCATAGTCACTGGCACGAACAGGATCATCACCGATGTTTTCTGTCTGCGAATCTGGGTCTGTACGGGGGAACCCTCCTCCGAACTGATACTTCGGATCCTCTGAGTGCTTGCTTACGAAATCATGCAAGATGCTCTTCTCGTCTTCAGGGGTATCCACATTAGGGTACCATCTATATCCATATTCGATGGAGTACATATCGTAAGGTCCTAGCTGACGGATAAATCGGATATTTTCATCACCTGGCTGAGCTACATAATTGTACCGAGCATAATCCATGATCGTAGTGGCTATTCCGTACTTCTGTGTGAATGTCCCTGACCTCAGAGAATCAACAGGATATGCAGAACTTGCCTTCATATTATGTGGTAAGCCGAGTGCATGACCGATTTCATGTGAGATTACACGTCTCATCATTTCTCCTATTTCTTCTTCTGGGGTAATTAAGGTTCTGGCCTTAGGGTTAGCAGCTCCTGTTTCCAGTAAGTAACGATTTCTGTAAGATCTTAAGTGGTTGTGGTACCAGATGATGTCACTTTCAAGAATTTCTCCAGTTCGCGGATCTGAAACACTGGGTCCGACGGCATTTCTGGTTGTGCTAGCAACATACCTCACAGTAGAAAATCTTGCATCCTCTGGACTGAAATCGGGATCTTCTTCAGGAGTAGGGGCGGCTTTAGCCTGGATGGCATTCTTGAAGCCTGCTTTCTCAAATGCCTCATTCCAATCTTCAATCCCTTTAATAAAATAAGGTCTCCATTTTTCTGGAGTTGCCGGGTCTAAATAATAGACAATAGGCTTAACGGGTTCTACGAGTTCTCCTCTGAGGTACGCAGCTTTATCCTTAGGTACGAGCCTCCACTTACGTATGTAGGTTTTCTGGTCTGATTTCAACTTGTCAGAACCGTAATCAATCTGACGGAGAGAAAACCAGCCTACTCTAGGATCGAATAGTCGGGATGTCATCTTGTCTTCAGGAAGTAGAATCATAGATTGATTCATCTGCAGTGTTATTGTTCCACTGTTTCTTCCAGAAGGTGGAGATCCTGCGCTGAAGGTCATAGTGTGTACAGCTTCGATGTTGATGGGATAAGACCTTATCGTATCTATATATGACCTAGACTTATCTAATCGATTGGCTTTAAAGTTTCTTCTCTGTCCTGCATTGAGACCGGATATCGAAGTGACGTCTTCAGTGAACAGGCTTGTGGCATCAATCACCACTCCTGTTGAATCCTTACCCAGACATTCGATTTTAAAACTTCGGAGTATAGGTTCTAGGTTGTTGTTCCTTACCGATTCGTAGATCGGTAAGCTATCTGGTGCAATCGCGTTGAATGATATCTGCTTGAGCATCACATTTTTTCCTTTTTTAACCCAGTGGATGACTTGCTCGTTGGTTTTAGATCCAGCATTTAAGAAAGGACTCATATTAGCTGGAAGCTTAGCAATTCTGGTGACCAGCAGCATATCTGTGTTTAACAGTTCATCAGGGATCTCATAATAATATTTATCACCGACATGGTGTACAACGAATAAGCCCGTGTCGCTCACTGCCTCATCGGTGATGACGTCTGTGTATTTCTTGTCTTTAGACTTTTTGGAGTTTTTAGACTTCGGCTTTTTCATGTCTTTCTTCGTTGTGTCCGCAGCCGCAACGGTTTTAGTGCTGGCTGTAGCAGCCGCATTGTCTACTACTTTCTTGCTGGTAGAGCAAGAAAAGATCATACACAATAAGAATAGAAGAGTACTCAATTGGAATTTCATTTTATGGATCGTTTTTTAATGATTAATAGGGTGGGAAGATGTTTCGCTTACGCAAATTGTTCTTCTTTATTCATCTAAAGCATTACTAATAAATGCAATATTATTAACATCAATAAGCTCGGTGGTTTTCTTTAACATATTCTTTATTTCTTATGAAGTTGCGAAGACCATTTCACTTGCCGATAAATACCTGACTTTCGTCGATGAAGCAGGCACTAAGGGAAATGAATCTCTAATTTAAACTTTAAAGATTCAAATACATAGATCAGATGGCAAGAAGAAGAAAAACAAAAAGGCACATAACTCATAAAAGGGTGAGAAGGAAAAGAAATTTTTTAATGCATGCATTGTGGTATGGAGCCCTCTCAGGCTTTTTTATTGCAATAAATGTCTTTACCTATAATGCCTGGGATGGGTGGTGGTTTATGTTTCCGATGATCGGATGGGGATTGCTGTTAAGCCTGCATTTCGTATTTACTATAGGAAGAGATATGTCAGAAAAGGTTGCTATGAAATGGGAAGCTTGGGAGAGAGGTGATAGTATACACAAAGTTTCTGCCGAGAATGATGTCGTGTTTATAGAAGAAAGAAATGGCGATCGACTAGAACTCGCAAGGTATGAAACGGTTCCTTTTCACGATGAAGATGAATTCGTATAAGAGTGATAATGGGATCATAAGTATGAATTCTAAGTTCCTACAGATAAGAATTAAGTATACCCGTGCATAACCCACGTGTAAGAGGAGATAGAGAGAATCACAATGCCTCTTGTCTCAGACCAATGAAGTGACCACCAAAGAATTATTGATTTTAAGTAATCGTTGTTGTTAAGGAGGAAGGACAATCATGTCTTCCTCCTTTTTTTTTAGTGCTACGATGATGCCTCTTTAATTAACGGTAAAGATTAGAGTAGATGCATTTTTAGATGGAGACTACTGATTAAATAATGATAGGGATGTCGATCCTAACCGCTTGGATCATTGATAAATTAAACCTCATTTTTAGTCCATGGGAGAAAATATTCAACCCTGTTAGTCGTTTAGAATATATAATAAGAATAAAACTCATTAGAGTACCGAAATACTAACCTTGTTCAATAATTCTGCTATTCGTTGTATTGATTTAGATCTTGCTACCTATGGAGTAATAAGAAGAGTATTGAATCTAGTTGGAATATTACAGGAACGTCTATTATAAGTATATTCTACACAGATGCTTTCAGAAATATATGGCTGGTCACCAAGGAACATATTTATAGTTTGTAGAGGTTGTGGATTTAGAAAGATTTATATATGTACTGTAAGCCTTAGTGAGCTAAACACCTAATTTGATAAACCAATAAAATGCGATTATGACCCATACACAACTACGTGGAAAAGTGGCTTTAAAACTAAATTGGAAAGTATTTAATTTTCCTAAATTGATATTTATAGCCTTATTGCTTTTTCAATCGGCTAATCAACTTGTAGCTAATGATTGTATTGTCTTAAATCACTTACACAATATGATCGATAGCTTATTAATTAATGCGGATACGGCCGCTGCTTTAATTAAATATGAGGAAGCTAAGGACTTAGATTGCTATCAGATGAGTTATCACGATTTTGAATTTGCAAAAATTTTAGTTTCACAGAGAAAATTCAGAAAGGCCAAAGAAGAAATTACAATTGCAATTGACAAGGGGTATATAGCACCCTTAATTTTCTATAGTGAAGAAAAAGAGTTTACTGAATGGGTTTCAAAATATTTCTCAGATGACTTTGCTAGAAAGATGATGTCAAGGACATTAAAGAAAATTGACTCACTATTAATCCAAAAGAAATCCACCATGATGGATTATTTAGATATACTATCTGTTGACCAAGGTTTAAGGAGAATTGAATTTATAAATAGAGTAAAATACCGCGCTAGTACAAAACGGTGGAAAATTCCAGCTAAGGATAGTATTCTATCTTCTGAAGTTGTTGACAATTATAGCCAGTACTTTAGTTCAAGGGATTCAATTAATTTACAGAAATTTGTAAATAAAGTCATTGACTTGGGGTTTTTACCTGATGAGCGCGATCATCTTGGATTAATACCTACACAAGTACTAATTGTGCATTCTGCTAAGTTTGAATTTGGCGATGTATATGAGCAAATACTCTTGAACGGGCTAAAAACGGGAAGGATTAGTTCCAAAACATATGGTTGGTATATAGACCATAAGCGCGAATATAAATTGCAGAAACCATTCTTCCATTATGTAAAGGATGAAGAGCATAGTTCTTCAGAGACGATTAGAATTAATAACCTCAGACACCAATATGGAATTCGAAGACTACCTGCAACTATCTGGAATAGAAATATATACTAAAAGTTAACCGAGTCAGATTGACTGTGTGGTCAA
>CAZFJO010000222.1:0-6630 GCA_964518915.1 uncultured Saprospiraceae bacterium | reverse complement strand
AGCATGCCTGCCACAGAATGTATCTTAGTTGTATCTAGTGCTTCATGTAGATTAAGCGGAGGAAGGATGGTCGGGAGTCTTCTAGCAAGCATGGTTTTTCCAGCACCGGGAGGTCCTATAAGAATTAAATTATGCCCTCCCGCGGCAGATATCTCTAGCGCTCTCTTGATGTTTTCTTGTCCTTTAACATCTGAAAAATCAGCGCTATATTTATTTCCAGCCTCTATGAACTCATCCCGCGTGTCGTATTGCATGGGTTGTAAATCAAGGGTTCCGTTCATAAATTCTACTGCTTCTGTCAAGTGCTGGATCGGATACACAGGTAGATCGTTAACGATGGCTGCTTCTCGAGCATTTTCTTTAGGAACTAGGATACCTTTAAATTTTTCTTTACGCGCTTGTATAGCAATAGGTAATGCGCCCTTGATCGGTCGCAGATCTCCGTTGAGTGCCAGTTCTCCCATCATCATATAAGATTCCATTTTCTCTCCATCGATCTGACCTGTACTTGCCAGAATTCCTAAAGCAATAGGCAAGTCGTACGCTGCTCCTTCTTTTCTGATGTCAGCAGGTGCAAGATTTATAACAAGCTTAAGCCGCAACATTTTAAACCCTATATTCTTTATGGCAGCCTCTACCCTCTGGAAACCTTCCTTCACTGCACTATCAGGAAGACCGACAAGATGAAAAAAGTTTTTTCCGGTCTGGACATTCCCTCCGGCATTGACCTCTACAGTAATTGTCGTTGCTTCGACACCATGGACAGCGGCAGCATAAGTTTTGGCAAGCATATTGTTATTATTCAGTTAAAGAGAAAAAATATTTCCAGTAATCCTTTGTGTATAACTCTAAATATATTTAAAATTGTGTCAGAAATGAAAAGCATAAAAAGAAATATGATGTGTTGCTGTTGTTGTAGAACTTCTACGACTCGGTAAGCAATGTATATATTTCTATAAGATATATCAGGTCTTTCCGGTCACACTGGAAAGGCCTTTTTTAATTTTTACAGGTTGAGTTACAATTTATGAAGAAAACGAATTACATACATATTAACGCATTACACTCAAGTGTTACTTGCTGTTGTTGCTGCTGCTGTATGATGCACAATCGTGATGTTCTCATAAGTTGATCTATTTATTTAATTATAAATAATGAAGCCTTCTGAGAAATCGTTTTCAGAAGGCTTTTTTTATTCATAGAAGAGATAAAAAATAAATTCTCTTCACTATCAAAATCAAGAAAATGCAGGACTTGCCATTAAAGGAAAGAAACATCAAGGAAGAGGATCTGGTTGACATCCTCGAGCTCCAATCTCGGATCGAAGGATTCAAGACAGGTCAAGAGGATGAAGAAAAATTCAAGCTCTATAGGCTCACCCGAGGAGTCTATGGACAGAGACAATTCGGTGTACAGATGTTCCGGTTAAAAATTCCTTCTGGCAAGATCACTGCATCCCAGTTAGCAGGAGTAGCTGATATATCAGATGCTTTTGCTACTGGAAATCTTCACTTAACTACCCGTCAGAATATCCAGTTGCACTATGTCAAGTTAGATGATTCTCCTGAAGTATGGGCTCGACTTTCTGAAATAGGAATGACAGCTAGAGAAGCTTGTGGGAATACAGTGCGAAACATAACGGCAAGTCCTGCAGCCGGAATTGATCCAGAAGAAGCGTTCGATGTAACGCCTTATGTAGATGCAGTTTTTAATTACTTCTTGAGAAATCCCATCTGTCAAGAGATGGGTAGAAAGATAAAGCCGGCATTCTCATCAAGCACTAAGGATACAGCTTATACATACTTCAGTGACTTCGGTCTCACTCCGGAAATCAGAGATGGAGTCCGTGGATTTAAATTTGTCGTAGGAGGTGGTCTGGGTGCCTTAGCGATCTCGGCTCAGAAAGCATT
Source organism: uncultured Saprospiraceae bacterium (assembly GCA_964518915.1). Classification (GTDB taxonomy): domain Bacteria; phylum Bacteroidota; class Bacteroidia; order Chitinophagales; family Saprospiraceae; genus JABDLO01. The sequence goes on along the minus strand of CAZFJO010000222.1, from coordinate 4,720 downwards.
CGATTTTATTCCTACAGATGAGGTGATACCCTTCATAGAGGCGAGCTTGAGAGTCTTCGATAGATATGGAGAGCGAGAAAAAAGACAGAAAGCACGTATGAAATTTCTACTTAAGGATCTCGGTCTTGAAAAGTGGATGAGCTTGGTTCAAGAAGAACTGGCTTCTCTTGAGAAGCAATCTATTCCTATAGATGTAGAAGACGAAGCCATAGATATTCCAGAAGAAATATATCCGATAGAAGAAGGTAAGGTGGATGAAGCGGCTTTCGCCAAATGGGTTCTTACCAACACATTTACCCAGAAGCAGATCGAATATAGAGGTGTATATATTAAGGTAAGACTCGGAGACATACATTCTGATACAGCACGTAATCTCGCTACTGTGATATTAAAATATGCTGCCGACGATGTACGTATAACCATCAACCAAAACCTACTGCTCCGATATGTAAATCCTGAAAACCTAAAAGCACTCTACCTAGACTTACAAGCGATCCATCTAGCAGATGATGGTTACGATACCATAGCAGATATTACAGCTTGCCCAGGAACAGATACGTGTAACTTAGGAGTAACGAATAGTACAGGGCTTGCCGTAACTCTAGAAGAAAGATTAAGAGCAGAACACCCATCCTTATTAATGGAGAAGGGTATAGATATTAAGATAAGTGGTTGTATGAACGCATGTGGACAGCACATGGCTTCGGCCATAGGGTTTCATGGAAGTTCGATCAAGCATGTCGATGGAATTATACCTGCGATGCAAGTAGTAGTCGGTGGAGGCATAGACAGCGACGGTGTCGGGCACATGGGAGATAAAGTAATCAAGCTGCCGACTAAGCGGATACCCACCGCTGTCAATTTCTTATTGCAAGATTATGAGGCGCATAGAAACCTCGGAGAAGAATTCATCCATTATTGTAAGCGTCAAGGAAAAAGGTATTTCTATGCAGTATTAAAACCTCTGGCTGATGTTACAGGAATTGAGAAAGAAGAATTTTTTGATTGGGGACAAGAACACTTATACAACCAGGCCATCGGTGTAGGAGAATGTGCAGGTGTTATTCTTGATGTTGTAGGAACAATCTTAAAAGACGCCGATCAGAAATTAGAATGGGCCACTAACTCTATTGAAAAAGAAGCTTACAATGATGCGGTTTATCATGCGTACAGCGCATTTGTCATAAGTGCTAAGGCAGTACTTCTAGGAGAAGACATCAAGTGCAATACCCATATTAAAATCCTAAATGATTTTCAAGAAAACATCATCGAGAAAGGGTTGATAGAATATTCGGGTGTATTTTCTGAGGAAGTACTTGAGATGAAAAAAACCCAACCAAGTGCTGAATTCGCAACGGAATATTTGGCGAAAGCCAGAACATTCTACGCTTCTGTACTCAAGTATAGAGAACAGATTCCTCAATCAGATAAACCCGTAATCGAAAGTTACTACAAAGCCTAAACCCATGAATAAGAATAACGGAAAAGTATGGCTAGTCGGTGCAGGTCCAGGATCCGTAGACTTGATAACTGTGCGTGGATTAAAAATCATACAGCAAGCAGATATAATTTTATACGATGCCCTGGTCAATAAGGAATTACTAAAAGAAGCGACGGCTACATGTGCATTAATCTATGTAGGAAAACGCGCGGGAAAGCATAAGTATTCTCAAGAAGGCATCCACAAGCTACTGGTAGAAGCATCTGCCAAGCATAAAAATGTCGTTCGCTTAAAAGGAGGAGATCCATTCGTGTTCGGAAGAGGGCACGAAGAACTTGTACATCTCCAAGCCGAAGGGATAGAAGTTGAAGTTGTACCTGGAATATCTAGCAGCACTTCACTACCCTTACTTCAATCGGTACCACTGACCAGAAGAGGGATGGCTGATAGTTTCTGGGTAATTACCGGAACTACAACGGAAAAGAAATTATCCAGCGACATCTATAAAGCAGTAGAAACAGATACAACCCTGGTAATACTGATGGGGATAAGAAAGATACCACAGATTGCAACACTTCTCCTTTCTTCTGGAAAAGGTAAAACGCCTATCATGATTATCCAGAATGGAAGCAGAAAAGATGAGAAAGTTCTCATCACAGACGCGGAACACATAGTGTCTGATGTACAGAAGTCTAACATAGGGTCACCTGGAATCATTGTAATAGGATCTGTTGTTTCTCTTCATCCAGCTTACGCAAAAGATAAAATAAAAGCCCTATGTCGAGCATAAACCAGAACAATCTATATCCTGTATTTTTCCGGCTAGACAAAGTAAAGATGCTTATCGTAGGTGCCGGTGAAGTAGGAGAAGAAAAATTGAGATTTATCTTAAAAAGCAGTCCAGATGCACAAGTTACTATTGTTGCTACCTGGGTCGGTGACGATGTACAATCGATCATAGATGGACGAGAAAAAGAAACATCTGTCATCCTTCGTGAAGTAAGAGAATCAGATATCAAGGCGTACGATATAATCGTTGCTGCTACCAACTTCCCAGATGTAAATCAACAGGTATATCGATGGGCTAAAACGCATGGTAAGATTATAAACGTGGCGGACACTCCAGACTTGTGTGATTTCTACATGGGTTCTATTGTAACCAGAGGAAACTTAAAAGTTGCCATTTCAACCAACGGCAAGTCTCCTACTTTTTCTAAAAGGTTCCGACAAGTATTAGAATCCATCTTACCGCCTGAGACGGATGACTTACTGACACATTTAGAAATTCTGCGAGATCGGATGAAAGGCAATTTCGAGGAGAAGGTTAAGCAATTAAACGAACTTACTAAATCACTAATTGATGGGTAAGTCTATAGGTTCTATTGAAGAAAGCAATAAGGATTATGAAATTGACTATCAGTCATTAAATAAGTCTTACGGTAAACTCAACTATAAAGAACGCCTAGAAAAATTATACAATGAATTCCCACAAGAGGACATTCTATTTACATCTTCATTCGGGACGAGGTCTGCTTTTTTAATAAGGATTGTTCAAGAAATAAATCCGAAACAAGTAATCAAGTTTATAGATACAACTTATCACTTTCCTGAGACGCTCGCTTACAAGGAAGAGCTGACAGAAAAGTACAGCCTAAAAGTAGAACATGTATATCCCGATCCGATACAGAATAAATTGACGACAGATGAAAGCTGGTGGATCGACCACCCTAACATGTGCTGCACGGTCAATAAGATTGCCCCACTCGATTCAGTTGTGGGAAAATATAAAATATGGATTTCAGGATTACTACACTTCCAGACTTCTCATAGATCTAGACTTAAGGTATGGGAAGAAAATGGAGATATCGCTAAGTTTCATCCTATCATAGATATGCCAGAAGGAGAATTCCTATACAACAAAGGATTGTGGGACCTTCCTGCACATCCTCTAGAATCTCAGGGCTATCATTCTGTGGGTTGTAGTCATTGTACAAGACCTGGACAGAAACGGGCAGGACGCTGGACTTCAAAGGAAAAAACAGAGTGTGGCTTACATACCAGTTTTTATTATAAAAAGAAATAACCATTACGACTCTATTATTATCAACATTCAACCTTATTTTTGCAACATGATACAGACAGATATACTTATAATCGGAGCAGGACCATGTGGTCTATTTACCGTATTCGAAGCAGGGCTGCTGAAGCTCCGTTGTCATCTGGTAGATGCACTGCCACAACCAGGCGGACAACTCAGTGAGATATATCCTAAGAAACCCATCTATGATATTCCAGGCTATCCAAGTATACTAGCTGGAGAACTGGTAGACAATCTGATGGAACAGATCGAACCTTTCAAGCCAGGATTCACCCTGGGAGAAAGAGCAGAAACTGTAGAAAAAATTGATGATAAAATGTATCGCTTAACTACTTCTCGCGGTACACAGATAGAAGCTCCTGTAATCTGTATCGCAGGAGGGCTCGGTTGTTTCGAACCGCGTAAGCCGCCTATAGAAGGAATAGAAAAGTGGGAAGATAAAGGTGTGGATTATATCATCAGAGATCCAGAAGTCTATAAAGGAAAAAAATTGTTGATTGCTGGAGGAGGAGACTCTGCCCTCGACTGGACCATCTTCTTAAGTGAAATTGCAGATGAAGTAACTTTAATTCATAGAAGAACTTCGTTTCGAGGAGCACTAGACAGTGTAGAAAAAGTAATGGATCTTGCCAGAGACAAGAAAGTCAACCTCATCACAGAAGCTCAAGCCGTAGGTCTCAATGGCAATGGTGTACTAAAAGAAGTGGTTGTAAAATCTAAACACCATGGAGAAATTATTCAGCCAGTAGATAACTTTATTCCACTCTTCGGTCTATCTCCTAAGTTGGGCCCCATTGCCGACTGGGGGCTTACCATAGATAAGAATGCCATAGAGGTAGACACAAGCGATTACAGCACTGGCGTTCCTGGAATCTATGCCATAGGTGATATCAATACCTATCCTGGCAAATTAAAATTAATCCTCTGCGGTTTCCATGAGGGAACTCTTATGGTACAATCTGCCTTTAAATACATAAATCCAGACCAGAAGTTAAGCTTTAAGTATACGACTGTCGCTGGAGTAAATGGATTCGAATCATAGAGACAATGGATGATGAAATAATTACCCTCACGGTTGTAGACCGAGAAGGAGAAAGTCATGAACTCGAAGCGCCGACTGATATGGCGATGAACCTCATGGAAGTATGTCGGTCTTATGAACTTCCGGTGGAAGGCACTTG
>CAZFJO010000221.1:5320-6644 GCA_964518915.1 uncultured Saprospiraceae bacterium | reverse complement strand
AATAAATTGTAGGTTTACTTGTTGAATAATAAATAAAATCAGTTATCTTTGCACTTCTTTTGAGAAAAGTTAAAATGCGATCCGATGGATTTAATAAAATATGTGGAAGATCAAGTTTCGATAGAAGTTAATCATCCTTCATTCAGACCTGGAGACAATATTGCAGTAAGTTATAAAATTGTCGAGGGTGATAAAGAAAGAGTTCAGGTTTTCCGTGGAGACGTAATTCAGATTAAAGGGCATGGTGCTACCAAGACCTTTACAGTAAGAAAGATGTCAAGTGGAATCGGGGTAGAAAGAATTTTCCCTCTTTCATCTCCTAACATCGTTAAAGTTGAAGTTCTTAAGCATGGTAAAGTAAGAAGAGCTAAACTATATTACTTAAGAGAACTAGTCGGTAAGAAGGCTAAGATTAAAGAAAAGAAATTCGTTAAGAAGTCTTAGTACTTTTTATTAAGAAATACAACACCGCCACTTCCTTAATGGAGTGGCGGTTTTTTTTTGCTTATTTTCAATTATGCTTAATCTAGTTGTTACATTTGCGACTTATCAGAAGAACTTATGGCCAATCAATACGACAAAAGAGGTGTCTCAGCTGGAAAGCAAGATGTTCATGCTGCGATAGAAGGTCTTGATAAAGGACTCTATCCCAATGCTTTCTGTAAGATTCTTCCAGATATTGCAGCAGGAGACTCTGAGTACTGCAACATCATGCATGCAGATACAGCAGGTACTAAGACAAGTCTTGCTTATATGTATTGGAAAGAAACAGGAGATTTATCTGTATGGGAAGGAATCGTACAAGATTCTATAGTCATGAACCTTGATGACATGGCTTGTGTCGGATGTACAACCGATATTGTTCTTTCTTCTACCATAGGAAGGAATAAAAACCTTATCCCAGGAGAAGTTATTAAGACCATTATTCAGTATACACAGAAGTTCCTAGATATGCTGAGAGACTACGGCATAGATATCTTTTCTGCCGGTGGAGAGACGGCAGATGTAGGGGATATTGTAAGGACAATTGATGTAGGTTATACGGCCTTCGCTAGAATGAAAAAATCTTCTGTAATTAATGTTGATATACAGGAAGGAGACCTTATAGTAGGATTGGCTTCCTATGGTCAGTCTACCTATGAAAATACGTATAACGGGGGTATGGGTTCTAATGGCCTTACTTCTGCTAGGCACGATGTATTTCATAAAGTATACAAGGCGAAGTACCCCGATGCTTATGACCACAATACGCCTCCTGAAGTAATATTTATAGGCAGTAAGAAACTTACAGATGAAATTGAAATTGATGGCACCCCAATTACAG
>CAZFJO010000221.1:0-5220 GCA_964518915.1 uncultured Saprospiraceae bacterium | reverse complement strand
TTATTCCTCTTCAGAGTCGCCAGTAATCACGGATTCTGCCTTATCGATTAGGTCTTCTGCCTTATCTACTACACCTTCTCCTATATCCTTTACCTTTTCGTATGCGGACTTAACTTTTTCATTTTCCATGGCTTTATCTGCAATTTCTTTTCCTTTATCGACCATGGAGGATGCTGTTTCAGAAATATCCTTACCCAGTTCCTCAGCGCTATTTTTCAACTTTTCAAAAGTATCTTCATTAATGATTTCTTCTGCTTTCTGTCTTCCTTTCTCATACAACTCACCGGCCTTCTCAGCTACTGCTCCAGTAGCTTCTTTAGCTTTATCTATAGTGCCAGTAATGTACTCGCTTTCGAGGGCGTCATCTATGAAATCAGTAGATTTATCAATGGTCGATTTAACAGTCTTCCCTGCGAAACCAAGCATGTTCAGAATTTTCTTAATCATAATATAGGATGGTTAATTAAGTTGAGATACTTAAGATACAATAAGAAAAGGAATCGGACCCATTTCTTCTATTAAATCTTACTTCTTAAAGATCAATTCTACAATTATACTCTTTAGTAGTTATGGAAGCGCCATACTTTTTATAAAATTCTTGTGCATGTGTATTCCAATCAGAAACCAACCATCTCAGTTGTAGGCACCCGTTTTCAGAACATATTTTAGTTACTGTATCGAGCATTCCTTTTCCGATGCCATGACCTCTATAAGCTTCTCTGATATATAGGTCATCTAAGTAGGCAGACTTGCCTCGCCATGTATTGTACGTATAGCAGAATGAAGCATACCCACAAGCTTTATTGTCTTTGCTATATGCGATTAACCAATTGGCGGCTTCCCAATCCTTTTCCATCCTTTCAGGATTATTCTCTACACCATCTGGTTCCTTTTCGAATCTGGCAAACTCTAACATCATTTCGTACAGAACAGGAATGTCTTCCTTCGTTGCTCGTATATATTTCATATTCTATCTTTATATGTATCCTATGTAGTTGTATGGTGTAATAGCAAGTAATTCTTTCTTGATTTCTTCAACTACGTCTAATTCATGGATGAATGCATGAATGCTCTTTTCTGTTATCGTAGAATTACCCCGCGTTAATTTTTTCAGTGCTTCATAAGGCTCAGGATATGATTCTCTACGCAATATATTCTGAACAGCTTCTGCTACTACTGCCCAGTTAGAATCAAGATCTGCCTCTAAAACTTCTCTCTTGAGAACAATCTTATCCAGCCCTTTCAATATTGATTTAAGAGCAATCAATATATGTCCACAAGGAACTCCTACATTTCGAAGAACGGTACTGTCTGTCAGGTCTCTCTGTAACCGTGATATAGGAAGCTTGTTTCCGAGATGCTGTAGAATGGCTGTTGCCATTCCGAGGTTCCCTTCTGCATTCTCAAAATCTATGGGATTTACCTTATGGGGCATGGCAGAAGATCCTACCTCACCTGCTATAACTTTCTGTCCGAAATAATCCATGGAGATGTATGTCCATATGTCTCTGCATAGATCGATTAATATGGTATTGATCCTCATTAAGTTATGAAAGAGCGCTGCCAGGCTATCATAGTGTGCAATCTGGGTCGTCTTCTGAGACCTTTCTAGATTGAGTTCTTTTTCTACGAAGGCATCAGCAAAAACCATCCAGTCTATATCGGGGTAAGCTACCTTATGCGCATTAAAATTACCGGTCGCTCCGCCGAACTTAGCCTTTAACTTGAGGTTATCAATACCCTTAAACTGCTCTTCAAGTCTTTCTATGAATACTTCTACCTCCTTACCTAAGCTGGTCGGAGAAGCAGGTTGTCCATGTGTCCTAGCAAGCATAGGGATACCCTTGTACAACTCAGCCTTATGCTTTAACTGATCGATCACTTGTTGTAGCATAGGGGAGAGGACATCCTTTACCGCATCTCTGATTAACATAGGGGTTGCTGTATTATTGACATCTTGTGACGTCAACGCAAAGTGTATGAATTCTAAGTGAGCATCTAAACCGACTTCTTTTAATTTACCCTTGATGAAGTACTCAACTGCCTTTACATCATGATTGGTAGTACGCTCGATTGTTTTTATTTCTTGTGCATCAGTTTCACTGAATTCAGTATATATTTTTCCTAATTTTTCAACTACTTCTAGATCTATGTTCTCTAACTGAGGCAAGGGTAGCTTACATAATGATTGAAAATACCTTACCTCTACTTCCACCCTATATTTAATAAGAGCATATTCAGAGAAGTAGTCTTGTAGTTCATTGGTTTTAGAGGCATACCTGCCATCTATAGGAGAAATTGCGCGCAACATGGTGTGTAAGATTAGTCGTTAATGATATTAGGAATACTGTCGGTAATCCGTTTAATATAATAATAAGTTTCTATCTGAGACCTTACTGCAAGATCAGATGTATTCCGATTATATTCATTGGTATCGGTGATGTGGATTTTTCTAGATTTAACATTGTCATTGGTCTGGATGACAAGGATATCCTCGAGCATTTTTTTAACTTTTTCATCGTAGATAGGAAACATCGTTTCAACCCTTCTATGAAGGTTTCTTTCCATCCAGTCCGCAGAAGAAAGATATATCTTTTTCTCACCCCTTGCATGGAACATAAAGACTCGTGTATGCTCAAGGAACCTATCCACAATAGAAATGGCTTGTATCTTTCCGCTGACCCCTTTTACGCCAGGTACGAGGCAACATATACCTCTTATTATAAGCTGTATTTCAACGCCTTTTTCCGAAGCAAGGTATAACGATTCTATCATCTCTTCATCTTGGATAGAATTCATCTTAAGTACTATTTTAGCTTTCTTGCCTTCTTCCGCAGCCTTTACTTCATCACTGATCAACTTGAGCAGAAGCGGTTTAAGATTGAACTGTCCTACTCCTAAATGCTCAAACTTTCTTGTGGGTTTAACCTTGGTCTCAAGATATGAAAACACGCGGGCAGCCTCACTGGTTAAGTCCTTATCCATGGTGAATATGCCTATGTCAGAGTACACTTTCGCAGTGTCCTCATGGAAGTTGCCTGTACTGAAATAACAGTATATTCGAGGTATTCCATCTTCTACTCGCCTTACTATAGCCATCTTACTGTGAACCTTCAGGCCAGGCATACTATAGTTGACTTTTACTCCTGCTTTTTCTAGCCGCTCTCCCCATTCTAGATTAGCGGCTTCATCGAATCGAGCTTTAATTTCTATGAAGGCAGAAACTTGCTTGCCATTGTTAACCGCATCCATTAGAGCATGCATGATTTTACTTTTCTTCGCAACCCGATACTGAATAATTTTAATATGGGTAACATGGGGATCCTTAGCTGAATCCTCGAAGAATTTTACAACACTATCATAGGAATGATAGGGGACATGTATCATCCAGTCTTTCTCTTGCAGCACTTCGAATATGGAATTGCTCTTTTCTAGTTTCGGTATATGTATGGGAGGCAATGGGAAATCCCTCAAGTACATCATTCCATAATCTGGAAACTTAAAAAAATCAAAATTATTGTGGTACCTGCCTTCTGGAAGTAAATCCAGCTTATCAAGATCGAATACATCTTTCAGGTAATTTACAAATCGATCTGGGATTTCTCGATCATAAACCAATCTGGAAGCTGGCCCTACATTACGCTTATTGAGGCTGTTTTTAATCTTTACGAGTAGATCCCCAGTATATTCGTCATCTATATATAATTCTGCATCTCTTGTAAGTTTTATACTGAAAGAATCAATCACTTCATAACCTGGGAATAATTGTGTTATGTTGTGTCTGACAACGTCATCGAGCATAATGATGTCTTTGGCATTTTCTTTACTCGGGGGAAGTTCTAAGAATCTAGGTAGATGATCAGAAGGAATCTTTACGATTCCATAGACGGGTTTTCCTTCAGTGTTGTCCTTGTCCCTCATATCCAGGGCAAGGTATAAGGCAGCATTGTTTAAGAATGGTTTTACTTTCTTTTCAACGAGAATTACAGGTTGGACAAATGGAAGAAGATTTTCATCAAAATAGTTTTCCACAAACTCAATCTGATCCTCATTCATTTTCTTTCTACGGATGAGGCTTATTCCGTGTTTTCTTAATTCTGGGATTATGCTTTTTTCGAAGATCTTACTATACTCTTCTTGCTGCCGATTAATGATTTTTAATATCTGCTTAATTACAGCTTCAGGTTCTATATTAAGCCTCTTCCTCGTTTTTTTACCTGCCCTCAATAGATTGCGATGATTCGCAATACGTACCCTGAAGAATTCATCTAAATTGCTTGAGTAAATAGCGAGAAACTTTAATCTTTCTAATAAAGGCACACTTTCGTCCAGTGCCTCCTGAAGTACACGATAATTAAACGACAGCCAACTTATATCTCTTTCTATCAGTGGAACCATATGGTGAAGTCTACAATTAAGAGAATAAAGATAATCCATTCTAGAATCTAGTCCCTAATCCTAGTGCGAATTATCTTATATATGAATAATTAGAAATCTTCAGAAGTGTATGGATTAAAAGGAGGCAGGGCTGTGCATAACTAAGTGGATACCAGACTTGCCTTGATTAGACCGCAGATTAAAACATGAATTCATAACAATGTTATATATACTCAGTTGGTTTTTTCATTAAATCATTAAGATTAATTAACCTTGCAATAAGAAACAATCAAGAAAATGTCAAGAAAGAAAATCGCTGCCGGCAACTGGAAAATGAATAAGAGCATGGATGATGCGCTTTCTACAGCTAGAAGTATAGGGAATGCTGAAAGACCTGAGGACGTCCTTACCATCCTCGGAAGTCCTTTCTTATACTTGAAGGATCTAGCTGATATCGCAGCAGATATACCTGGATTAGAAATTGCTGCTCAGAATGCCCATCAGGAAGAAAAAGGAGCATATACAGGAGAGATCTCTGTGCCCATGCTTGAGTCGATAGGAATTAAATATGTTATTCTAGGACACTCAGAAAGAAGAGAATACTTTGATGAGGACGATGCGCTTATCGCAAAAAAACTTGACCGAGTAATTGCACACTCCATGACACCTATTTTTTGTTGTGGCGAACCTTTAGATATCCGGAAATCCGGCACTCATGTAACACATGTTGAATCTCAGATCAGCAATAGCTTGTTCCATCTGCCAGTAAGTGATATAGTTAAGGTTGTGATTGCTTATGAACCTATTTGGGCTATTGGTACTGGTAAAGTTGCTAATATTGAG
>CAZFJO010000220.1:0-6670 GCA_964518915.1 uncultured Saprospiraceae bacterium | reverse complement strand
GCTCTGTAAAAAATGCTGCATCGCTGTCTGCAGTTCGTGGGGTTTTAAATCCGTTGCGGTACTCTGTTCTTGGTCTTACTTCTGCTGTTATATCAAATTGTCCGAATGACACATTGGTGTCTAGCATAAAAATTAAAAGAAGTCCCAGAAACAATTTCGTTTTACTTGTCATACTGTTATAGTTATCCGATTAAGAATAGATAAATACGTATTTACAACAGTAAATCTAAGTAGTATTGTGGTTTAAATCAAATTAATTAAGTATTTTTTTAGGTATTTATACTTATTTAATGAGATTTAGGTCATTTGCCTTTTTTATTAATGAGGCTAGGTTCTTTACATCCAGTTTCTTCATAAGGTTAAAGCGATGGGCTTCTATGGTGCGCTTACTTTTTTCTAGAATATCAGCAATCTCTTGATTGGAATTACCTAAAACGGCTAATTCTAGAATCTGTAATTCGCGCTTGGTAAGCCTAGGTATATCTATTGCCTGTGAGGTAGGGCTTAGGATTGAATTTTTATTATTAGAGGGTGATACCCGTTTTATCAAGTACTTAGAAATATCACCACTGAAGTAATATTCTCCAGACAAGATGGTTCTTATTGCCTTAATAAATTCTTCTTTTCCAGCATCCTTCAGGAGATATCCGCTGGCGCCTGCATCTATAGATTGGATAACATATTCTTCTGAATCGTGCATTGATAGCATCAGTGCACTGGTTTCTATACCCTCCTGTACAAGCTTCTGTACAAGTTCGATTCCGTTCATTATCGGCATACGGATATCTACAATCAATAACTGTGGTGTAACCTTCTTCAGTAATTCATATGCTTCGTTTCCATCGGACGCTTCATAAGTAACTTTAATATCCTCTTCTCCTTCTAACAATGACCTTATTCCGTCCCGGACAAGCGCGTGATCATCTACAAGCATAATCTCTACCATGTTATATGCATTATTTACTTCGTAATGTAGTTAATTCTTAATAATCGGAAAAACTGTTCACGCTAGATCTACTCTTTACTACTTCAATGGAAGGTTAATGGTAACCTTTGTTCCAGCGTCTATTTCAGATTGGACATAAAACTTAGCGTTGATATACTTAGCCCTTTCTTTCATAAATGAAAACCCCATACCTGACCCATCCTTGCGCTTGCTAGGATTGTGAAACTTATTCATATCGAATCCTCTACCATTGTCATCGACCGTGATGGAAAGAAGCTTTTCTTTATGGAAAATCGTGACCAAGATACTGTCTGCTTTTCCATATTTTATGGCATTGTTGACTGCTTCCTGGACAATTCGGTATACGTTAATTTCAACATTAAAATCGAATCTCTGATCGAAGTCAGACTTATTAATAAGTATGATGTCCTGCCCAGACAATCCAGTCAACCCTTCCGCAAGCTTCCTCAATCCCGTGACAATTCCATAGTCGCTTAATTCTGGAGGCGTAAGATTAAAAGTAGCCATCCTAACCCCCTTGATCAATTCTGAAGACAACTTCTTTATGGTTTTAATTTTTTCTTCTTCTTGATTATACTCAGATGGGTTTAAGGATTCTACATTAAACTTCAATGCCGTAAGCATCTGCCCTATTCCATCATGAATATCCTTAGCGATTCTTTTTCTTTCTTCTTCTTGACCGATTACCACTTGACTGGCAATTTCATTCTGCTCGACCATCTTAGATTGATATTTTTCATCGATGAGTTGCTCTACGCGCAATTGTGCTTCCTTTCTCAAGGTCAGGTCATTGCATAAGACAAGTCTACTCTGCTTCAGACCATCCCTATTAATCGGAATGATAGACATCTCTAACCATACTTTATCACCAGAAGATTGCGTGATCGGAACTTCACCTACCCACATCTCCGATCTAGGCATCATCAGTACAGTTTCTATATATTCTTGTTCTGACTCTTTTCCAGTTATCCACTCATAGAATCTCTTCCCTCTATATTCTCCTTGTCGATTTATCAATTTCGAAAACTTATCGCTGAGGTATAACAGGTCTCCATGTAAGTTGAGGCTGGCAAATAAAGTGGTCTGATCAATGGCGTAATAAAGCAACTGTAACTCTTTATAATTCTGCTCCGTCTTCCGCAATAGCTCTTCATTCTGCTGAGCTTTCTCACGATAAGCATCTGCACTTTCCTGAAGTTGGATTATAGAATTCTTCATCACCTTAGATGTGGGCCAGAAAAGAAAAAGAACTTCACCCAGCAAGACTAATATTCCTAAAAGGGATAGATAAAATTCTATTCTTTCTAGATCTCTGAGCTTATTCTGTGATTCTTTCTCATACTCTGATACGATGGCATCCATAGTTGTAAGAAACAATTCACTTTCTGATAAGAGTTGAGTTATTTTTTCTTGATCCAGAGCGTTACCCTTTATAACTAAATCAGACGTTTCTTGAAGGAACAAGAAATGAGGTTCCAATTCTTGAAATAAGCCCTGCACAGCAGCAATGTTTTCCTTGCCTTCGGGACCATCTTTTAGATATCTGTGGCTATCGACCCACAATGATGTACTGGTTTCTAGGTTGCCTATATACTTAGAATTTCCTTGACTTATCAGGTATATTTCCTTAGTCAGTTTCTGGCTTAACATACGCTGCCTTCCTGCTATGTTGATTATAGCAGCATCATCCTTTTGCTTTAAAAAGGCGCGATTAAGAAGAAAAAAACTAAGCAAGATAGATGAAGCGATAATGACAACAGCAATCCAGTAGGTTCTGCGCAGTCTTCTATAAGATGCATTAACTGTATGGCTGTCTTGCTTGATATTCGTCATTACAAGACAAAACTAATAACTTATATTTTCTATTCCGATCATATTTAAAATTAGGAAGCAATACGATCTATAACTTCATTTTTTACTGAGGCCATATGTAACCTTACTACGTCACCGATAACGATGATAGCGGGTGTAGACAATCCAGCTTCATTTACATCTTTCTCGATCTCAGAAATGGTGCTGACAACTACTTTCTCTGTCGGCAAGGAGCCGTTCTGAATAATCATAACTGGTCTATCTTTTAATCCCATACTCTTATACGTAGCTACAATGAGAGACAACTTACCTAAGCCCATAAGAATAACTACCGTTGCTGATGACTGCGCAGACAGAAAGATATCAGGATTGAATTTATTGTCTTTATCGGTCGCTGTCATAACCCAGAAACTCTGACTTATGTTCCTTTTAGTGACAGGAACATATTGTAATTCCGGTAACGCTAAACATGAGGATATACCTGGTATCACTTCTGCATGAATTCCGCAAGATTTACAATACTCCCATTCTTCGTGCCCTCTTCCGAACACAAATGGATCACCACCTTTCAGTCTAACTACATGTCCAAACTTACGTGCGTAATCCACCATCATTTTATTAATTTCTTCTTGAGGATACTTATGATTAGACGCACGCTTACCTACGTATACTTGAATACAAGAAGGCTTAGTCATAGAAAGTATTTCATGATTAGCCAGGGCATCATATAGAACAACATCTGCAGACGCCAGTTTTCTAGCCGCTTTTAACGTCAATAATTCTGGATCACCTGGACCTGCTCCTACAATTGAAATCTCTGGTTTCTTATTATTTTTCTCCATTTTATGCTTCTTTAAAACCTATGTATATCCATCCATCTTCTATCCGTGTAGGATAAACCGCTATAGATGGTAAGTCACCATTGAGGTGTCCTCCAGACTCAAGTGAAAAATTGTTTTTGTGGAGAGGACAAGCAACTTTAGGTACTCCATCCAGATCACCTATCATTCCTCTGCCCAGAACCATTTCCATTTTATGCGGACATAGATTCTGGCAGGCATAGTAAGCCCCTTTTCGGTTGTAAGAAAAAAGAGCTATCTGAAGGTTTTTATATTTTATACATACGCCTCCGTTGATCGGAAGGTCTGATATTTCAGCTGCTTTGTACCAGAAGGTAACATCAGAAATAGCTACTGTTTTATATGATTCAAGTGTTTCTAACATTCTATTTTATTTCCAAGGTGCTGGCATTTTCTGATCCCGCATTTTAACAAAATTGACAGATTCATCTTTCTCTTCTGTATTGATAAAAGGTTTAAATCGCTTCCGCAAATGTTCATTTTCTACCACTTCTTTCCACTCACATTTATAACCTGCTACTAACGTTTTCATTTCTGCTTCTAGTTGATCCCCAATGCCCAGAATATCCTCTACTACAACTTCTCTTACATAAGCAATTCCGCCATCTAAATTTTCTAGCCAAGCTGCTGTACGCTTGAGAGGTGCCGCTGTTTTTATATAGTACATGAGAAAACGATCCAGGTATTTTATCACAGTATCATTATCAATATTTTCTGCCAGTAACTGAGCATGCTTAGGGTTCGCACCTCCATTGCCACATATGTATAGATTCCATCCATTTTCAGTCGCAATAAGCCCAAAATCTTTACACCGTGCTTCCGCACATTCTCTTATACAACCGGAGACACCTCCCTTCAACTTATGTGGTGATCGGATCCCCTTGTATCTATTTTCTAGTTCTATGGCGAAACTCACACTCTCATCTAATCCATACCGACACCAAGTAGAACCTACACAACTTTTAACCGTTCTTAAAGCCTTGCCGTAAGCATGACCGCTTTCGAATCCGGCAAGAATCAGTTCTTCCCAGATAGAGGGCAAGTCTTCTACCTTAGCGCCAAATAAATCTACCCGCTGACCACCTGTAATTTTAGTATACAGATCATATTTTTTAGCGACCTGTCCGATAACAATCAGTTTATCAGGTGTAATCTCTCCACCAGGTACTCGAGGCACAACAGAGTACGAACCATTTCTCTGTATGTTAGCAAGAAAACGATCGTTGGTATCCTGGATGGTGGGTTGGGCTACAGCAGTCTCTGCATATAAAGCTGCGAAGATGGAAGCGAGTGCTGGCTTACAGACTTCACAACCATCGCCTTTTCCGATAACGTCTAGTGCTTCATCGTAATCAGATATTCCCTTTAACTTTATCAGATCATATAATTCTCTTCTTGGAATAGGAAAATGTTCGCATATTTCTTCCTTTATAGTTTTTCCAGATTGAATAAGTAATTCTTGCAAGATATTCTCTACCATAGGTTTACAGCCACCACATCCCGTTCCTGCTTGAGTGGCTGCACACAACTTCTTAAGAGAGTGGTTTCCTTCTTCTAGGACAGCATTGCATAAGGTCCCTTTAGTAATAGACTCACAAGAACAGATAAGGGCATCATCCGGAAAATCAAGAACAGAAGAGCTGGCTTCTTGTCCACTAGAACTGATAATCAACGACTCGGGCGGTTGTGGGATATCCATATTGTTGATATACAATTGGAATAATTTATTGTAATCTTCTGCGTCACCGACAAGAATACCACCCTTGAGTTTCTTACCATCAGCTGAAACAATGATTTTCTTATAGACTTGAGAAAAACGATCTTCTATGCTTATCTCTCGATCTTCACTTGATACAGTAAAAGGGTCTCCGAAGCTCGCAACATCTACGCCGATCAATTTCAGTTTTGTAGACATGTCTACTTCTGAACTCATTGATTTTTCCTCACCCACTATGTGTGATGAAGCTACTTCTGCCATTTCATAACCGGGAGCAACAAGACCATACGTTTTCTCTTGATAGCAAGCGACTTCTCCGATGGCATAGATAGCAGGATCTGAAGTCCTCATGAATTGATCTACAACTATGCCTCCTTTTTCTCCTATAACTAAGCCCGACTTTTTTCCCAGTTCATCTCGGGCACGGATTCCTGCTGATATGACTAACATGTCCAGGTCCACATGAGAACCATCTTGAAAATCAAGACCTGAAATGGATCCATTGCCACAGACTTCTGTGGTATTCTTTCCAGTATGTATTTCGATTTCTTTCTCCTGAAGAATTTCTCTAAGTATAGAAGCACCCGACGAATCAAGCTGTCTAGGCATCAATCGTTCTGCATATTCTACTACATGGGGATTGAGTCCTAAATCTTTCAGCGCCTTAGCCGCTTCCAATCCCAGCAATCCTCCTCCCAGTACTCCACCGACTTTCTTACCTTCATCAATCATTTTCTTTCCATAATCCATGATTGCATCTAAATCGTCTATGGTTCGGTAAACGAAGACGCCTTTCTTTTCTTCACTAAATATAGGAGGCACGAATGGGTAAGACCCAGTTGCAATAATTAATGTGTCATAAGCATATGAATGACCTTGATCTGTTACTACTTTTTTATCCTTGCGATTGATGTCCGTAACCCGTACTCCGCACAACAGATCAATCCCTTGCTCTACATACCAGTCGCTGGTTGCCATTGCTAAAGATTCCGCCTTCCTTTCAGAAAAATAGTCGCTTAAGTGAACACGATCATAAGCAGGGTTTAACTCTTCTCCTATCACAGAAATCCGGATAGTTTCTTTCTCAGCTTTCTTCCTAAGCTTCTCACAAAACTTATAGCTGACCATTCCATTTCCTATGACTAATACGTGAAGTGCAGTTGACATACAATTAGGTATTTATATGTCAAATATACGTATTTATACTTAATATTAAATAATAATCTCGGTCAAGTCAGTAAATAAGACTAAATATCTAAGTATTTTATACGTATTTTATAGATGCTGCCTCGCAACAGGTCTGAAGCTTAAAGC
>CAZFJO010000219.1:3552-6725 GCA_964518915.1 uncultured Saprospiraceae bacterium | reverse complement strand
AACCTCTTGTCTTGTCCTAGGTATTTCCTTAATCTACTGATGAAAACGTCCATGCTTCTACCGAGGAAGTAGTCGTCTTCTCCCCAGAGTCTTTTCAGGATTTCACTTCGCTTCAGAGTCTGGTTTTTATTGATAATCAGAAGTTGAAGCAGATCGCACTCTTTCTGCGTCATTTTCTTGATGATTTCTTCGCCTCGATAAAGAATGAGGTTAGGGTGATCGAGTTCATAATCTCCTATTTCATAATTGGATGCTTCAGTCTTGTTGACATATTTTCTTTTCAGGAAAACTTCTATTCTTAGAATAAGTTCCTCTATACTGAAGGGTTTCGTTATGTAGTCGTCTCCCCCTATGGATAAGCCTTTTAACTTGTCTTCTTTTAAGGATTTAGCAGTTAGAAATAAAATGGGAATATGACTGTCTTTTTTACGGATTTCTCCAGCTAGTGTAAAGCCATCCATGTGTGGTAGCATTACATCTAGTAGAGCTAAGTCGAAAGAGTCTTTACTAAATACATCAAGGGCACTCTGGCCATCCTTGCTATGGGTTATTTCATATCCATTAAGTTCTAAATTGTCCTTCGTAACGAAACTTAAAGTTTCATCATCTTCTACGTAAAGAATTTTCGCCTTACTCATAATTAGATTTTTTAGATTTCGGTATTGCAATGGTTACTTCGGTACCGTTATGTAATTCTGAATCCACATGTAGATCCCAGCCATGCGATGTACAGATATTCTTGACATAGAATAATCCTAGACCGAATCCCTTTACATTGTGGATGTCTCCAGTAGATACTCTATAGAATTTTTCATGGATGTGTTTCAGCTGGCCTTTCTCAATTCCGATGCCATGATCTTTTATGGAAAGCAAGAATTGATTGTTTTTTTCACTTGTTCGGATTTCTATTATTGGTTGATCCTTACTGTATTTTATAGCATTGTCTATGATGTTGCTAACCACATTAGCTAGATGGAGTTTATCAGCTGTAATGTGGATGTTTTCTGTATGAAAGTAAGTGGTGATGATTGCGTTTTCAGTCTTGGCACCTTCTGCTTTTATAATGTCTCTCAGCTCTGAAATTACATCTACATTTTCTAGATTTAACTTAAAGTTGTTGTTTTCGATCTTAGCGATATTAAGCACTTTTTCTACTTGATCATTGAGGCGATTATTCTGATCCTTGATGATGTCGGCATACTTTAAGTATCTAGGATTGTTTTTCACTTCTTGTGAATTAGCAAGTACATCTGACGCAATCTTGATGGACGAAATAGGTGTCTTAAATTCATGAGTCATATTGTTGATAAAGTCTTTCTGCAATTCAGACAGTTTCTTCTGTCTGACAATGACGAACATTGCATAAAGAAAAAACAAAATAGATAGACTGGTAATCACCGAAAACATAACAGAGGATCGCATATTACTCAGTAGGTAACTTTTTCTAGAAGGAAATTTAACGACGAAGTAGTAAACCAAGTCGTCGAATCTAGGCAGTATTTCGGAAGGTATTTCTTCTTGATTTTCATCAACATCTAAAGAGCAATAATTGCCGTACACAAGGTTGTCAGAGAAACAATCGTATACGGCGTACTCGAAATCTGTGTTTATATTATGCCGACTGAATTCCTGGATAAGGTAATCTTCAAGGACATTGGCATCGATGGCACTGTTGGTATTAACAGCATATATGTTAGAAGATCTACGCTTGATTAGATCTTGCTTAGGCAATTCACTTTCAGTGAAATCAGCCATTTTCTCGGCTACATTTCTTAAAACGATATTGACCGTTTGGTCAAACTCTTCATCCTTAAGATCCCAGTTCTTATAGAGGTAGAAAAATTGTGAAAAGATGATCCCAAAAATTACGAGACCTCCTAAGAACAATAATATTTTAATGGATCTTGAAGACATACATCTGCTAAAGTCGTAAATATATTCCAGCCATGAAACCCGTGTAGCTGGTTAACAGTGCATTAACATCGGTATGCTATTGTATAGAAATAGGTTTTTTCTGTTGTGTTATAGACTTGAGTGTAGCGAGTTCCTTGTATTTGGTTCGTGCTTCTTCGGCAGGATAACCGAAGTACGTTTTACCAGATTCTAGATTCTTAGATACTCCACTTTTAGCAAGGACAGTGACGCGGTTGCCGATTTTTAAGTTCTGAGCAATTCCTACTTGACCATATAGGGTAACATGATCTCCTATTATGGTTTTACCGCCTATACCTACTTGAGCTGCCAGTAGACAGTGTTCTCCCAGTACAGAACCATGGCCCATATGAACTTGACTATCTAGTTTGCTTCCTTTTCCGATAATGGTATCACCGCTGACACCTTTATTGATGGTGCATCCTGCACCTATTTCTACATTATCATGGATAACTGCTCGACCGCAAGATCTCCACTTTCTGAATTGATTGTCTTCTTTCTTAAAATAGAAGGCATCGGTACCTATCATTGATCCACTATGGATGGATACATCCGCTCCGATCACAGAAAACTCTCCTATAGTCACATTAGACTGAATGTGTGTTCTGGGTCCGACCTCAACCTTTCTTCCTATGACTACATTAGGTTCTATAATGGCCGTAGGATGAATATTCGCTTCAGAAGAAATCATCTCTTTCTGAGGAACAATAGGTCTATGCTTCATCACGATGCTATTATAAATCTTAAAGGGCTCAGGATGCACGAGTAATACCTTGTCTTGGGGTACAGAAGTAGGCTTGTCTATGATGATAAAAGTAGCTGCCGAGGCAAGGGACTTCACATAATATTTATCAAGATCTACGAACATTATGTCTCCTTTCTCCACCTTATGAATCTCATTGATTCCTGTTGCTGGACCTGGAATATTCCCTATAATCTGTAGATTATATTCCGTAGCGAGCTCATTTATATTTATCGGTATGTCGAATTTCACCCTCCTGGATTTATAGTCAATAAAAACTAGAATCGTCTGAGAACAGACATTCTGCAGTCATACAACGATGACTTTAGTCATTGTGTTACTATTATAAACGTTAAAATCTTCTGGATGGTTGGTGGCTTAGTGCGCTTCTAACCAGTTTTCTCCAGTTCCCATCCCTACAAGAATCGGAACAGACAAGCCAGGCATGGCGTTTTTCATTTTTTCTTCGATCTTAGGCATAAGCTCTTCCAGCTCATCT
>CAZFJO010000219.1:0-3452 GCA_964518915.1 uncultured Saprospiraceae bacterium | reverse complement strand
ATGGTCTCGTCCATATATCTTTTCAATCCTGAAAACTGGCGGAAATACTCTTCAATAATTTCTTTAGCTTCTGTCCGTTTTATTCCCAGTTGCTTAGAAAGATTGGTTGCTCCTGCTCCATAGGTAATGGAAAAATTGACGGTTTTGGCATTTCTTCTCTGGTCTGCAGTTACATCATCATAGCTTACGCCAAATACTCTAGCCGCAGTAGCTCTATGAAAGTCATTTCCTTGGATAAATGCTTCTAACATGTACTCATCCTTAGATATCTCTGCTATGAGTCTCAGCTCTATCTGCGAGTAATCAGCGGCTAGTAAGATATGGTCCTTATCCCTTGGTTCAAATGCTTTTCGGATTTCTCGACCGGCTTCATCCTTAATAGGTATGTTCTGAAGATTGGGGTTTTCAGAACTGAGTCGTCCAGTTGCCGCTCGAGCTTGATTGAAATTACTATGAACCCTTCCTGTTTTTTCATTGATCATAGTCGGTAGCGCATCTACGTATGTTGATTTCAGCTTGGCATATTTTCTAAACTTTAAAATGTCGCTGACAATCTGATGGTCGGTAGACAATTCATTGAGTTTCTCGAAATCTGTAGAATACTGACCGCTTGCGGTTTTTCGCCATCGGTAGGGGATAGACAATCTATCGAATAAGACTTCGCCTACTTGCTTAGGAGAACTTATTTTAAAATCCGTTCCGGCCGCTTTATAAATCTCTCTTTCCTTAGTGAGAATCAACTTCTGCAATTCCTCGGAATAATTGTTGAGGAATTCAGGATTAATCCGGACACCATTGTATTCAATAGTCGTCAGTACATCTACCAGAGGTGCTTCGATCTTATTATACACCTCTTCTGTCTCGTATTCTTCCATAAGCTCCTTGAGGGGTGCATGCAGTTGTAGGGTAAGATCGGCATCTTCTCCTGCGTACTCTTTTACTTTTTCTATATCGATATCACGCATGCTCAGTTGGTTCTTTCCTTTTCCGATTAAATCGGTAATAGGCACCATCTTGTATCCGAGATATGATTCTGTAAGGTAATCAAGCTTGTGACGTAGATCTGGTTCTACTAGATAGTGAGCGATCATGGTATCGAAGTAGGGCGCTGCTATTTCTACACCGTACCATTTCATCATCAGTGCATCGTATTTTATGTTCTGACCGATCAGCATCTTTTTATCATCTTCTAGGATATCCTTAAAGATGGCAGCCGTCTTCCTTGCTTCTTCTTGGTTAGCTGAAACAGGAACATAATACGCCTCGTGCGGTTTTACGGAGAAAACTAAGCCGACCAGTTCTGCCTCATTGGCATCTATGCCAGTCGTCTCGGTATCGAAACTTATGGTGTCTGCTTTTTTAAGCGTATCCAGAAGCTTGCTTATTTCTTTTTCAGATTGTACTAGATGGTAGGTATGCTTTACATTCTCTATGTTTTTATCAGCTATGGCATACTTTTTCTCGTCGGCAGGAGCTGGTCTAGATGATTTCGGTGATGAAGCTTCATTTCCTCCACCGAAAAGATTTCCTTGGGTGCCGGGTTCTTGAGTACCCAATATCTGATGAGCAAGGGTCCTGAATTCTAGTTCGCGAAATATTTTTCCTAGAACCTCCTTGTCCATTTCTTCTATAATATACTTTTCTGCATCGAATTGTACAGGTACATTAAGATCTATGGTAGCGAGTCGCTTAGACATCATGCCTTGCTCTGCAAAGGTTTCAATATTCTCTTTCTGTTTTCCTTTAAGTTGATCTACATGCTCAATGATGCCTTCTACGCTACCGAATAATTTTAATAATTTAGAAGCCGTCTTACCGCCGATTCCAGGAATCCCTGGAATGTTGTCGACCTTGTCTCCTTGTAATCCTAGTACGTCGATAACTTGATCTACATTCTGGATATCCCAGGATTCAAGGACCTGTGGAACACCGATAATGTCTACTCCATTTCCCTGTCTAGAAGGCTTGTACATAAAAATATTATCAGATACCAATTGCGCATAATCCTTATCTGGAGTAACCATGTACACGGTAAAACCCTCTTTTTCCGCTTGCTTAGCAAGGGTGCCTATAACATCATCTGCTTCATAATTATCGATGGTTACGATAGGAATTTTAAATCCTTCTAGAATACTCTTGATAAGCGGAATAGCGATGGATATGTCTTCCGGTTGTGCATCTCGATTAGCCTTGTACTCTGGGTAGTATTCATGTCTGAAGGTTCCGCCCTTAGGATCAAAGGACACCGCAAGGTGGGTTGGTTTCTGATTCCGCATAAGATCCCACAATGTTCTGACGAATCCTGTAATGGCTGAGGTGTTGACTCCTTTAGAATTAATCAATGGTCGAGTGATGAAGGCAAAGTGTGCTCTGTACACAAGTGCGTGGCCATCTAGTAAAAAGAGTTTTTTCTCAGACATAATAGGTGTGATTTAAGCTCCGCAATATAGGTGTTATTTAGTGGAAAGAAGATATGATTAATAAGACAATGAGGTGGATAATCGATTCAATAATTAAATTCATAATTTATTGATCTGAATCATGCTGATGAGTTATATGATAATAATATCGGTTATATGGTTCTTAGCCTTCCTCTTAGTCAGAAAGAATAGCGTCATTTTATATGGGTTGCACGATTTATAGAAATGATCGTTTTCTTGTTTCTGATGATGACAGTTATATAGTTTATTTAATACCAATTAGTGGAAGAAGAGTAGTCTTGATCTTAGTATGGAATCTATTTTAAGATATGATTATCTTTAGACCTTATCAATTTTATACTTGTGGGTAAGCCTAAAAAGAAGAAAAAGAAAATAGAGGGGAAGAAACAGATTCCTGTAACTTCTTCTAGTAACTGGAAGTCTCTTATAGACATGAAGCATCTGGTCATTATTGTTTTTACGGCATGTATATGTTATGTCAATACACTCACCCATGAATACACTCAAGATGATGCCATTGTTATAAGCGATAATATGTATACCCAAGAAGGCATCTCGGGTATTCCTGGAATCTTTTCTAAAGATACATTCTATGGATTCTTCAAGGAAGAAGGTAAGGAAGCGTTGGTTTCTGGTGGCAGGTACCGACCATTTACGCTTGCGATGTTTGCCGTGGAGAAGTCCTTGTTTGGTTCTGGGCCGGGAGCACATCATTTTTTCAATCTATTCTGGTATGCTTTACTCGGGATAATCCTATATCTATTCCTGATGCAAGCGCTTCAAGCCATGCAAGTTGCTGGAAAGATTCCTGTCTACAGTCTTGTTGCAACAGTACTTTTTCTCACACATCCATTGCATACGGAAGTAGTCGCTAACATAAAAGGGCGCGACGAGATCATGACCTTACTGTTTGCCTTGAGTGCTGTCATTGTACTTATGAAATCGAAAGGAAGGTTGTCACTTAATCTTCTATCTTCAGTCTTGTTTTTTCTTGCGCTGATGAGTAAGGAG
>CAZFJO010000218.1:0-6739 GCA_964518915.1 uncultured Saprospiraceae bacterium | reverse complement strand
AATTAACCCTTGTGATAAACCCGATAGATGACATCCGCATAATCATCAGAAATCAACATCGTGCCATCCGGCAACAACTCTATGTCCACTGGTCTTCCCCACACATCATCCGTCGCATCTTCTAACCATCCAGTGACAAATGGTTCCATGCCTGTTACCTCACCATCAGAAGATATGTATGCCAGCTGAACATCATACCCGATTTTCTTCTTGCGGTTCCATGATCCATGTCTCGCAATAAAGGCTTGATTTTTATATTCTTGGGGAAATTGTCCCCCTGTATAAAACTCCATCCCTAATGGCGCAGTATGCGGACCCATCAATTGTGCTGGTGCAGTAAATTCTCCACAATCTCTCTTATCTCCGAATTCTGGATCAGCTATATCCCCTTGATGACAATACGGATAACCGAAGTGCATCTTATCTTGAGTTGCTCTATTCAGCTCACATTCTGGTTTCTCATCTCCTAACCAATCTCTCCCATTATCGGTAAACCACAGTTCTCCTGTCTCTGGGTGCCAATCGAAGCCTACTGTGTTTCTAACTCCTTCTTGTACGATTTCCATTCCCGTACCATCTGGGTTTATCCTAGTAATTGTATTGAATACCTGATCTTCAGACTCACAGATATTACATGGAGCACCTACAGGAACATACAGTTTTCCATCTGGACCGAAATTGATATATTTCCATCCATGGTGTGTCTCTGTAGGATATCCATCGAATACAACTTCGGGTTCACCAGGGTTATCAAGTTTGCTTTCTATATCTGACCACTTCAATATTCTATTTACTTCTGCCACATACAATGCGCCATCTCTATACGCTACACCATTAGGCATGTTTCCTCCTTTCATAAGAAGGTATTTCTTATCAGACTTCCCATCTCCATTCGTGTCTTGAAAGGCATATACATTTCCTTTTCCTCTTGTACCTACATACAAGGTTCCTTCTGGAGAATAATCCATAGATCTCGCATTGTCTACATCTTCCGCCCACACTTCTATTCCGAACCCTTCCTTAATTTTCAATTTATCAAGAGGAAGGTCTCCTAGATATGGATTGACTTTAACGGGTGGGTTATAGGTGTATTTCTTAAGAAGGACGAAACCCGTGGCTGCCAGTCCTACGATGATTATTCCTGTAATGATCGCTATTCTTTTCATAGGTATGTGTTTCTTAGAGCTGTGCTCATAATGGTTTTAAAGTTAAAAATGTTTCCATCCTTGGGCTTCCATAGGAACAACTTTTCCTCCCGTTGTATGTAAGGTTATGCCTTTCTCTCTTTCTACCATCTCACCGATTAAAAATACATCTGGCATATACCTAATCTTTTCTAAGTCTGCTGGATCGACAGTAAATAGTAATTCATAGTCTTCTCCTCCATTCAGTGCACATGTTATCGGATTCATCTTAAAATCCAAGGCCTGAGATTCTGTGTCTGGATGCATCGGGACCTTACTCTCCTCTATATATGCTCCGCAATGACTCTGCTTACATAAGTGAAAAATCTCCGAAGCCAATCCATCAGATATATCTATCATAGACGTAGGTTTCAAGGATTCTTTCTGAAAATATGCTACAGCATCTTTCCTCGCTTCTGGCTTAAGCTGTCTTTCTATCAGATATGTTCTCTCCCCTAGATCTGGTTGTATTTCTGGATGGTCGTGGAATATTCTTTTTTCTCTTTCTAGTAATTGTAGGCCCAAGTAGGCAGAACCAAGGTCTCCTGTTACACACAATATGTCTCCAGGCTTAGCGCCTTGTCGATATACTATTTTATCAGGGTGCGCCTCTCCTACGGCTGTAATACTCAGGGTTAATCCCTTAGGCGAAGAAGTGGTATCGCCGCCTACTAGATCGACTTGATACATCTTACAAGCCAATTTTATCCCTTCATACAACTCTTCCAGGGCTTCTATGCTATATCTATTAGACAACGCCATGGACACGAGTACCTGCTTAGGAACAGCATTCATAGCATATATATCAGAAAAATTAACTACCATCGATTTATACCCTAGATGTTTTAAGGGACAATACGCCATATCGAAGTGGATGCCTTCAACAAGCATATCTGTAGAAATCACCATAGCTGATTCTGGTCCTTGCTTGATTACTGCAGCATCGTCGCCTATTCCCTTAAGGGATGTAGCGTGCATCAATGAAATATCTTGAGTTAAGTGATCAATCACCCCGAACTCTCCTAAATCGTTTACATCTGTTCTTTTAGTTTCTGACATAGTGCAAATGTAATGCTTAATCTACGATCATGGTGGAAGTATCTAGTTTTTGCTGGAGGATGTTTTCAGGCAATCTTCTATAATCGTATTGTTGGTTTCGCAATTGTGCCTTAAATCCAGCTTCTTCTATCGCTTTCTGTATCCCGTCTGCTGTGAATCGAAATGCAGCTCCTGCTGCAGAAACCACATTTTCTTCGATCATAATACTTCCGAAATCATTGGCCCCAGCATGGAGACACACTTGAGCAACCTTCTTTCCGACGGTCAACCACGAAGCTTGAATATTAATTACATTAGGCAGCATTATTCTACTCATTGCTATCATACGCACATATTCATCTCCGGTGACTGTATTTCTTGCCCGTTTTATCTTCTTTAAAATCGTCTCCTCATCCATAAATGGCCAAGGAATGAATGCTAAAAACCCCTTAGCACCATCTGGCTTCTCACTCTGTACTTGCCTTAAGTCTACATAATGTTGCATCCGTTCTTCATCCGTTTCTATATGACCGAACATCATCGTAGCAGAAGTTGTCAATCCTACCTTATGTGCAGCACGCATCACATCTAGCCATTCTTGTCCTCCACACTTCCCTTTAGAAATCAATCTTCTGACACGGTCTGCAAGAATCTCAGCTCCCGCCCCTGGCAACGAATCTAGTCCAGCTTCCTTCAGCGCTTGTAAAACTTCTATATGGGTGCTCTGCTCAAGCTTAGTAATATGTGCTATCTCAGGAGGACCGAGTGCATGAAGCTTGAGTTGTGGATAAAGTGATTTCAATTCCTTAAATAAGTCTACATAATAATCAAGGCCTAAATCCGGATGGTGGCCACCTTGCAACAAGAGTTGTTCTCCTCCGTAGGCAAATGTCTCCTCAATCTTTTTCTTGTATTCTTCAATGGTCGTGATATACGACTCTTCATGGCCTGGTCTTCTATAAAAATTGCAGAACTTACAATTAGCAATACAGACGTTGGTCGTATTAGAATTGCGGTCAATGATCCAGGTAACCGTATCTCCAGGTACATGGCGCTGTCGGATTCTATTTCCTACATACATAAGCTCCGGCGTGGTTGCGTGGTGGAAAAGATGTATCCCTTCTTCCACGGATAGATGCTCGAGCTTAAGCGCTCTGTGCAGCAATCCTTCTATATCTGATTGTAATGACATTGACTACTTGTTCTTTCCTATTAAAACAGTCTTACAAAGGTATTGTTTTTTATACCACCAATTGAAGCGATTCAACAATTCTCAAGCTTATAAATACCTGTGAAGTGCAGACTTACCGGATTGTAATCTACTGCAATATAAATGTAAGCATAAAAAAAGGGCCGCAGAACCTATGTCCTCCGACCCTGAATTTGATTGGATATATCTATATTAAGCTACCATCCGGGAATAAAGTTCAATCCGAACGTCGCTGTTCCATTTTTTCTTAGTTGCCAAGCGTAATAAGGCTCAACAATTAATGCCCCGAATAAGTTGACTCTTGCTGATACTCCTACACTGGTTGCAATAGTAGGTTTTAATAATTGCTCAGAAAACAATATCTCTCCTGTCGATGGATTTCTAGTAAATTCTCCATTGTCATCTACAACAGGAGCGAAGAGCAATTCTCCATCACTTAAGTGCGAGAACTCATCGAATGCAACTCCAGCATCGAAGAAAAGAGCAAGATCCATGAAAACGGTTTTACTGTTAATCAATCCCAATCCTTGTGGTGCAAGGAAAGGCATTCTGATTTCAGCACTACCCAGTATAGTCTTACTTCCTACTAACTGACCGAAATCCTGAGATATGTTATCTATAGAGTTAGATAGAATAGACCCGTAACCTCTTACAAATCCCATGTCCCCGATATAGAATGGGAATACAGAATTCTGTGTCTGTTCGAATCTTAGATAACTCAATCCCCTTACGGCAAATGTAAATCGATTTACCCGATGATACTTCCTGACATCGGCAATGATACTGGTATACTTATCAACACCAGTTACATACTCTACCCCTAACCTGAATCGATGTCCGGCTAGAGGCGCCGTCAATCCAAAATAGGAGTTATCACCGACCAATGCAAAATTAGCAGATCCTCCAAGTCCTCTTCTCAGCGTATAATATTGATTTATATTAATCTGATCCCCTATTTCCTGACGCTCACGATCGTTGGCAACCAACTGGAAAGTATTAAAAGTCGGGTCAAATAGGTAGTAATCATTGTGGATGTCGTATCTAAAACTTCGGAATCGCCCTCCTACACCACCTTCAAGTCTGAGGGTAGTGGAAAATGGATAATGGGCAAATAAATCTATGCCTTCATCAAACACTCTTATCAGGTTTAAACTGCTTCTAACCACCGGAACGGAGTTTCCATTCTGATCTTGTAAGAAATCTTCACTTATTTCCTGGAAGCCTGTCCGCAATGGAATGTGGGATAATCCTACACCCCATGCAAGTTGATTCTTCCGATTGAGATAAGATACTTGTCCACCTACATCAAGAATTTCTCCATTCACAGCTAGATTAGCGAACAATTGATTGTTACCAAGAATGTCGCTAAAAAGCATCTGAACCCCACCTTGCAATCCAGAGTATGTACCGAAAGTATTGCTCGTTGCAACGCCGAATCCTCCTCCTCCGCCTATATAATCCAGCCTAAACTTAGGAGAATAATCGACATCCTTATACGTCGATGCATCATCATACATATAGTTATCTACATCGTTGAGATTGGCATTAACGATATCACGCTTATCTAATCCATATACAGGAAGTGTCCCTGCAGTCTGATCCACTTTACCTTTTTCTACCGATTTATTCAAGAAATTTTTAGTAGAGGCTTGTATAATCTGGTACCCACTTTTAAAGTAGTGCGTATACAAGACGCGGTCTCTCTTTTTAGAAACGGTTATCGCTGGAGAATATCTAGTTATACCTGATATTCCCGTAAGAAGGTCTGTCATCTGATGAACTTCTCCAGTCTCTAATATGTATCTGTGCAGGTTACGGAAACCATCTCTCTCTGATATGAAATAGATGTTGTCCTCATGGTCAAACTGTGGATTAAGATTCTCCGCACCAGGGAATAAATTAAGGATAGAAATCTTTTCTGTTTCCAGATTCATTACAGCAATATCCATCGTATACTTACCGAATGTTCTTCCCTTATCTACACTTCTTTTATCATAAGAGAATACGAGTCTGTCTCCATCTTTATTAAAAGCAGCATGAATTTCAGAGTAGGTGTCATTCGTCAGTTGACGTACACGCTTACTCTTAAAGTTATACTCGTATAAATCACTCTGTCCATCTACTAAGCCTGTTACAACTAAGGTCTTGCCATCAGGAGACCAGACAGGTCCTGTAAATGCCGGCACACCAGGAATTTTTAAGGTTTCCTCAGTCTTACCATTTTCTGTGTTTTTAATAACCAGTACATTCTCCCCTTTTTTAAACGCTACAAAGGCGAATTCCTTACCATTAGGAGACCACGTTCCTGAAGATTCTAAGAAATTGAAATTATCTAGATCTCCATCGTTAACAAGAGAAGCAACTTTTCTTATTACTTTACCTGTGCGTGCATCTGCTAAGAATAAATCAGTAGAGAATAAATCTTTTTCAGATAGATAGATTACGTATCTACCATTAGGGCTCAGAGATGGAGAAACATTTAATCGTCCTGAGTTTTCTTGATTCAATAGCACTTTCCCTTGCGGTTTCTCCTTCTTATCCCTTAGATAAGGGTCGAAATGCGTATTCATGGCGGTGTGCCACA
Source organism: uncultured Saprospiraceae bacterium (assembly GCA_964518915.1). Lineage (GTDB taxonomy): Bacteria > Bacteroidota > Bacteroidia > Chitinophagales > Saprospiraceae > JABDLO01. The sequence continues at coordinate 723 of CAZFJO010000218.1, read as the reverse complement.
TGCTGGTAAGATTTTCCTCATTGGTATAGAGAAGGGAATCCAGCGTATAATCTAATCCATATATGGCTGTTCCTCTGAAAAAAGGTTTAATTACTCCATCTCCATAAAATCCTGTTAGGAAAGACCACAAAGCTTGACCGTATCTATACGGAAAATATCTAGGACTAGCCATCTGACGTACGGAAGGCAGATTATCGTTAATCATTGCATCCCGCATCCACATTGAAGTATAAGGATCAACTCTTCCTAGAGACATATACTCAGCCATACCCTCTACCAACCATAAGGGCAGGTTTCCGAGAGAGCGCAGATTAGTTGAGTCTCCATTAAGAATAGAATTGAACTGGAATGCATGGACCATCTCATGTCCAAGAATCTGAAAGGTCTGTTGATTCGTATAGGTAACCGGCATGATTACCCTGTTCTTAAATGCTTCTGTAACTCCTCCAGTCGCAACTCCTACTCCTCCCGATATAGAATTCGTTGTCTGGAATTCTGCATGGTTAGAATAGAAAATCATCGGATTTTTCTTCACTAGATCTTCTTGTAGAACATCGTAGTGATAATCATACCACAGTTCTGACAACTGGCCGAGACGATTGGCTACTTCTTCATTTTCGAAATAGTGGTAGACCTGGAAGTGATCCGTTTCTTTTACCTTAAAGTCAAATGACTTATACCTAGGTTTATTTCTCCCAAAATACTGTGCATCAAGATGAACAG
>CAZFJO010000217.1:0-6746 GCA_964518915.1 uncultured Saprospiraceae bacterium | reverse complement strand
CAGACGGCAGTGTTGGCTTTTCAGATAGGTGATGGAGTGACTAACTTGGTTAATCCTACACTGGGAGGATTGATAGCCATGCTCAGTCTCTGTAGAGTTCCATTGGATAAATGGCTGCGGTTTATATTTCCGATGGTATTGATTATATTGTTCGTTTCTTGGGTAGTTTTAGTCGGAGCTGTCTTATTTAATTATGGTCCTTTTTAAAAATAAAATTATGGAGATTTTACAGAGTCAAGCATTTGCACAAGCGACACTAGAAAAAGCTACTGAGCAATTGAAGAAATTAGTTGCTTTTCCTGTCCTAGGTGGCATGTCTAATCTTTCAATAATTTCTTACATCGAAGAATATCTAAAGTCCTATGGACTAGAACCTGCGCTGGTGCATAATGAAGAGGGCAATAAAGCATCCTTGCACTGTAGGATAGGGCCTGCTGTCGATGGTGGGATAGTGCTTTCTGGACATACCGATGTAGTTCCAGTAGAAGGCCAAGACTGGTCTACTGATCCATGGTTACTTACTGATGGAGGTGATGGAAAACTATATGGAAGGGGATCCTGTGATATGAAAGGATTTATTGCTTGTTGTCTTGCGGTCATCCCAGATATGGTCCAGCAAGAACTTGAGAAACCCATCTACCTTGCTTTTTCTTATGATGAAGAGATCGGATGCCTCGGAGCACCAGATCTGATTGATGCAATAAATAAGGATTATCAAGAGCAACCAACATATGCAATCATAGGAGAGCCTTCCATGATGCAACCAATTACAGGACAGAAAGGAATGTGTATTTTTAAAACAACGGTCAATGGATCAGAAGGGCACTCATCCAGAATTAATCAAGAAGTAAGTGCCATACACGAATCTGCTAGGTTGATTTTATGGCTGGAGAATAAAATGAAAAGGTTGATTGCTGATGGCAATGTGGACGAACGTTTCGATCCACCTCATACAAGCTTGCATTCTGGAATTATAAAAGGAGGACTAGCGCCTAATGTGATTTCAGACTCTCTTACTTTCTTGTGGGATGTAAGAACAATTCCACGTGATTCCTTGTCGGATATACGAAATGATTTCAATGCTTACTGTGCAGAAATAGAAATGGAAGCAAGGAAGAAATTTCCGAAATTCGCAATTACTACGGAAGAGTACCATCCGCCCGTGCCGCCACTAGACACACCTGAGAACCTAGACATTGTGCGTTATATAAGGAAGATAAGTGGTAGGTACGATCTGGGTGCAGTTTCTTATGCTGCAGAAGCAGGACAATTTATGGAAGGAGGCTTCCAATCGGTTATATGTGGACCTGGATCAATCGCGCAGGCTCACCGTGCCAATGAATTTATCAGCAAGGATCAACTGAGACTAGGTGTCGAAATGATTATCGATATTACCCGTTCCTGTATGGCTATTAATACTTAGCCGATTGTCCTTTCTGAGGGATTGTGTTTAAAATGAAATCTCTTACATCCTGGTTAGACGAAATTAAGTCTTCGTTGCGGAGGTACATCATATGTCCACTTCTATATCCTTTAAAGGATATTCTGTCTATCATCCTTCCGCTTGGGTCTAAATGCCACATATTATATTTAGCGTTGAAATAAGTGGTGGCTCCATCATAATAACCAGATTGGATCAGGACATTGAGGTATGGATTCTGTGCCATCGCTTGACGCAGGTTTTCTCCTGTATTATCACCGCTGCGATCCCATGGTCTTACTGGCCCAAACATGTTGTACTTGATGTCTGTTTCGAATTTCAATTCTGTTCTAATGTAATGGTTAATAGCTGGTGTAAATGAATGCAGCCATGAGGTCAATTCTGAATTGAAATCAGGACTGTCCCCAGCATTTTTTCTATCAATCCCCTTGTACCTGGAGTCTAATCGACCTACGGTAAATCCTTCTTCTCGCATCAGTTCTTTCCAGAAGAATGAAGTAGGCATATCTAAGTTGTGCTGCATTATTACCTTCTTATTGATTCCAGAATATTCAGCCATTTTTTCGGCCATCGTATTTCTTTCAGAGTCAGAAAGCATAGCACCTTTAGCCATTGCAGGAAGTAGCTTATCCATGGTAAACGATTCCACCTCATCTAAGAATGGAATTAAATCTGTATTCTGGTGACTAGGGGCGAGTTTGTTATGATACCACGCCGCTGCTGCAAAATAGGGCAGGCGATTGGCAGCTTCTACAGGTCCGTCTCTTTTTATACCCAGTCCAGTCGGAGAAACTAGGATGACTCCGTTTAGGTACATCCATTGTCGATTCTGTAATTCCAGTGCCAATCCTGATACACGGGTTGTTCCATAACTCTCACCGATAAGATACTTGGGAGATGTCCATCGATTGTTTCTAGTTACGAAGGTGTTGATCCAATCGGCTAGGTACTTTATATCCGCATTGACGCCGAAAAATGTTTCTTTTTTTGCTTCAGGATCTATGATTCTAGAATAGCCTGTATTAACGGGGTTTACGAATACGATGTCTGCAACATCAAGAATGGAATTGGGGTTAGACTTATAGCCATAAGGTTGCACTGGAAAACCTTCGTCGTCAATCTTTAAAACCCGCGGTCCTGTGTAGGCCATGTGCATCCATACTGAAGCGGATCCTGGTCCACCATTGAAGGAGATAACTAGTGGTCTCGTATCTTTATTAGATATTCCTTTTCTTTCATAAAATGTATAAAACAAGGATGCGACAACCTTTCCTGTATCGTTCCATACAGGTTGGGTGCCTGCTGTCGCCTTGTAGATTATTTTCTGTCCGCCTATGGTTGTTTCATGATCTGTTACAATTGTGGTTTCTGGGGGTAGCATCCTGTCTTGTCCCATCAATGGAAAATATAGCATACAACAGAAGAGGAAGACAACTTTAGACATGGTTTTCATTTTATAAGATTTTAATAAGGTAGAGCAATATATTAATTTCTGAATTAAGCATATGGAGAAAGAGGCTTCATAACCTTATATTAATTACTACACCCTAAAATGTGCGGATTAGACGAGTATTGATGTTGGATTTGATGGGAATTGAGGAAATAAATTAAACTTATGTTGTTTAGATTTTATCTTTAAGTTCACATACGAAATTACACGATGAAGAAGTATGCTTTTCTTGTTAAATTATTCATTCTTTTGTGCTTAATTTTTGTCTCGGATTTAGCTTCTGCTCAAATGTTGGAAAGTAAACTTGAGGGGCTTAAATTTAGAAATGTAGGGCCTACGAGAGGAGGAAGAGTGTCGACAGTTGCAGGCATAGCTGATCGGCCATTTACCTTTTTCATGGGCACTACCGGCGGTGGTGTATGGAAGACCAATGATGCAGGTACATCGTGGAAAAATATTTCGGATGGAGGAATTCCTTGTGGGAGTATAGGCGCTGTAGTAGTTGCACCTTCCGATCATAATGTCATATATGTTGGTACAGGATCTGCTGATCCACGAGGGAATGTTTCAAGCGGAGTGGGCGTGTTTAGAAGTACCGATGGAGGAGGAAGCTGGGAGAATCTGGGTCTTGAAAAATGTGGTCAGATAGGACGCATAATTGTTCATCCTGATAATCCGGATGAAGTATGGGTAGGTGCTCTAGGTAGTGTTTTTAAAAATAATGTAGAAAGAGGTGTATATCATTCTACAGATGGAGGTGAAAACTGGAAGCAAGTATTGTACATAAGTGATAAAACCGGTTGTATTGATCTTGCGATTAATCCAGAAAATCCTAGAATACTATACGCAGGTATGTGGACATTCCAGCGTAAGCCGTGGACAACCATTGACGGTAGTGAAGAAGGTGGTGTATGGCAGTCTACTGATGGCGGACTGAACTGGAAACGATTGGAAGCTGGATTGCCCATGGGCGTCCAAGGTAGAATAGGACTTGCGGTTGCGCCCAGTAACCCACAGCGTGTATATGTAATTGTGGAAACGGAAAAAGAAACAGAAGGTGGCGTGTATCGAACCGACAATGGTGGAAAATCATTCACTAAAATCAATAGAGAACATAAACTGAGACAGCGAGCTTGGTACTACAATAGGATAGAAGTAGACCCTCAAAACGAAAATACGGTTTATGTAATGAATGTAGGATTTCATAAGTCGATAGATGGAGGGAAAAACTGGAATAACATTTCTGTCCCTCATGGTGATAATCACGCCTTATGGATCAACCCTTTTAACTCAGATATTATGATAGAAGGAAATGATGGAGGTGCTTGCATTACCCTCAATGGCGGAGAGACATGGTCTTCTCAGAACAATCAACCTACTTCAGAGTTTTATCGGGTTTCCGTTGATAATCAATTCCCCTATAGAATTTACGGCGCTCAGCAAGACAACTCTACCATTTCTATACCATCCTATGGAGCGGAAGACCTTACTTCTACCAGTTCATGGAAGGCAGTAGGAGGTGGAGAAAGTGGACACATAGCGATAGATCCTAGAGATCCAGATGTAGTTTATGCTGGAACATATATAGGTACCATAACCAGAAAAGATTTCAGTACGGGATATCAAGCCAACATCAATGCATACCCACAGATGCATGACGGCCAGGCTTTCAGAGACATCAAGTATCGGTTCCAGTGGAATGCTCCGATAAGAATTTCTCCGCATAATCCAGATATTGTATACCATGCATCTCAATTTGTACATCAGACTAAAGATGGGGGTAAAACGTGGAAAGAAATCAGCCCAGATTTAACCACTGATAAAGATGCCTATCACGATATTCCAGGAGGTCCTGTCCAGCATGATCATACGGGAGTGGAATTATATACAACGATATTTGCCTTAGAAGAATCGATGCATAACCCAGGAGAATTGTGGGCAGGAACGGATGATGGACGATTACATGTCAGAAGAGGAGCAAGCAGTGATTGGGACGAGGTTACACCCGATGGATTGCCTAAGGAAGCAACTATTAATTCCATTGAAATTTCAAGTCATGACGAGAATGTTGTATTCATCTCAGCCTTTAAGTATAGAGAAGGGGATAGTAAGCCATATATTTTTAAAACAACGGATGGGGGAAGAAAGTGGAATCAGATAAGCAATGGAATACATGATAACCATTTCGTCAGGGTGGTTAGACAAGATCCTGTGCATCCAGAAATACTGTATGCAGGCACAGAATTCGGATTGTACATCTCGCTTAACCAAGGAATGAAATGGGAGCCCTTGCAATTGAACCTTCCCGTAACACCAATCACAGATATGGTTCTTCATCAAGGAGATATGATTGTGGCTACACAAGGAAGGTCTTTCTGGGTACTAGATGATTTAAGACAATTAGGAGATGTCCTGTCTTCAGAAGGTGTAAGTCTTTCCGTGCCGTCGACAACAACGCGATATCAAGCTAGAAGGTCTTCTTCTATAAAAGGAAAGTCTTATGGTACCAGAGTGGTGGTCAATCTTCCTGATTTAGAAAAGTATGAAGAAATAGAATTAAGGGTAATTGATCCATTCGGTACAGAACGAGTGAAATATTCTTCTGATGAATCTACAGATAAAGGGCATAAAAAAATAAAGTGGAAAGAAGGGCTCAATATTATCCAGTGGGACCTAAAGTATGAAGGATTGGAAACGAATAAAGGCAGCTTCTTTTCTCTCGCTAATACAGGTGGAATAAAAGCGCCTACTGGTATGCATAAGCTAGAATTAAGACTCGATGATGAGGTTGTGACAGCTGATCTAGAAATAATTAAAGACCCTAGGTGGAGTCAGACAGATGAAGACTTGATGGATCAATATGTTTTTTCTTCTGAAATTAAATCGCTTTTCAATACTTGTCACGATGCGGTAAGAGAACTGAGGAGTATACGCAACCAAGTAGATTTTTACTCAAGTCAGGACAAGGTATCAGCCATCGACCCATCTTATAAGTCGATCTCGGATTCATTGTTATTAGGCTTAAAGGAAGTTGAAGAGAAATTGATCCAGACTAGGAATGAAGCTGGGCAAGATCCGATCAATTACCCATCTAAAATAGACGATCAGATTGCTTATCTTTATTCTGTTGTCAATGGTGCTGATGATCAACCTTCTATCGGAGCGAGGAAACGATTTGCCGATTTAGATAACGAATTAAATGTGATTCTTGATGAATACGCCGTTGTAAAAACGAGTTACCTAGATCGCCTCAGAGAAATAATTAAAAAATCTGGTAAAGTAATCTGGACAGAAATTGATAAATTGTAGCAAGAATTCAAAACCCAACGTAATGAAACAACTATCGTTATTGTTATTCCTGCTAGCGCTTGCTTCTTGTAAAAACCCGATTCAAGAGCCTGTACCTTCTGTAGATGCAGATTTAGGATTTATATCGATGACAGTCACAGGTGCTGAAGAAGCCATGCCTCATTTTGAAAAAGGGATGTTGTTGTTGCATAGCTTCGAGTATGAGGATGCGGCTGAAAATTTTCAGAAAGCACAAGAAACAGATTCCACCTTCTATATGGCATACTGGGGTGAAGCCATGACACATAATCATCCACTGTGGAGAGAGCAAGATGGAGAGACAGCGAGAGAAATTCTCAGTCGTGTAGGGAAGACTAAGCAAGGGCGTCTCGACAAGATTAAGACCAAGTTTGAAAGAGATCTTTTTCTCGGAGCTGAAATCCTATTTGCCGACAGGCCTAAGACTGAAAAGGACATGCTCTACAGAGAACATATGCTCGACCTGTATAATGAATACCCTGACAACCATGAGATTGCGAGCTTGTATGCATTGTCTATTTTAGGAGC
>CAZFJO010000216.1:0-6773 GCA_964518915.1 uncultured Saprospiraceae bacterium | reverse complement strand
TATGTGTGGATGGATGCGCCTATCGGCTATATATCTGCGACTAAACAATGGGCACTCGATCAGGGAAAAGATTGGGAACCTTACTGGAAGTCAGATGATACGGCGCTGGTTCACTTCATAGGTAAGGACAACATCGTATTTCATTGTATTATATTTCCAGCCATCCTTAAGACAGAAGGATCTTATATCCTTCCTGTTAATGTTCCTGCTAATCAGTTTATGAATCTAGAAGGCAAGAAACTTTCTACCTCTAAGAACTGGGCTGTATGGGTACATGAGTATCTAGAAGATCTACCGGGGAAGGAAGATGAATTGCGTTACTGCATGATTAAGAATATGCCTGAGAATCGCGACAGCGAATTTACCTGGAAGGGATATCAAGAAACGACCAATAATGAACTGGTCAATAATCTGGCTAATTTTGTTAATCGCGTACTGGTACTTACACATAAGTATTATGATGGTGTTGTTCCAGTTATAGATCAAGACCAGCAACTGGCAGGTCCAGATGGCGAAATGGATATCAGTTTCCACGATTCTGAATTGATAAGATTGTTCGACGATCTGCAAGAACTTGCTTCTTCTATCAGAACATATGACTTCAGAGGAGGACTAAAAACCTTGATGGAAATCTCTACTAAGGGCAATCAGATTCTACAATTTAATGCGCCCTGGAAAATGCAGAAAGAAGATCCAGAAGCCGTTAAGACCATTATGAATCTGTGCTTACAATATGTAGCCGCTATAAGTGTTGCCTGTAGACCGTTTATGCCGTTTACTTCTGATAAATTGAGAAATATGCTTTCTCTATCTCCGATCAAGGAGCAGGGAGAATTCGACGATATGTTATTCCGATTGTGTGAGGGTGAAGTTCTTATAGATGAAGGGCATAAAATCGGAGAGGCGAAGCACTTGTTTACAAGAATTGATGACAAGGTGATAGAAGCTCAGAAAGAGAAATTGGTAGCACGGTCTTCAAGTCAAGAAACAGAAAAAGCAGCCGTGGCGGTTGCGGCCTCTACAGAGCAATCGCATGTAAAAGCAGAAGTAACTTTCGACGACTTTACCAAGATGGATATCCGCACGGCAAGGATTACGGCCGCTGAGAAAGTACCGAAGGCTGATAAGTTGTTGCAATTGCAGCTAGACCTAGGTTTCGAGCAGAGAACGGTCGTAAGTGGAATTGCCGAGCATTATGCGCCAGACGATGTCATCGGAAAGCAAGTATGCCTGCTTGCTAATCTTGCACCTAGAAAAATCCGTGGCGTTATGTCTCAAGGAATGATTCTAATGGCAGAAGACGATGCTGGAAAGTTATCCTTCATAGCTCCTCAAGAGAACTGGCCGACAGGGATGAAAATCTCATAGAACTTATATCCAGTCTACTTCTAATTCAATTTTTTCTCCTTCAGGTAACTTACTTAGTTTTTGTGCTAGGCTATGGTATGTTTTTCTTATTGATTCAAGGTGTGCTTCACTTAGGGTTTTAGGAAAAGGAAGCGAAGCTTCATTTAAGACTGACCTTAACTGATTGAGAAATTCTGATTGTGGAGTATGCTGAAAGTATTCAATCTGCAGTAAATTCACTACATGTTCTGTAACAATGGCTTCTGGGTGAATGGTGTCAGGATGGATGGGTGGAGGTTTCTTATCCTTTTCCATCATAAAATCCACTGTATCGACTCCCTTATTTACTAGACCAAAGAATGCGTGCTTCATCTTTAGTGTGCGCTCTACGGCATAATGGGCAAGGTCGTGATCTGGAAGACTAGCATGCAGTTTAGTATAGGTAGATGATCCGTCTTGCCGTATGATATTTAAGAATATATTTCCTCCATTTTTCTTAGTCCAGATTGCCTTCATATCTTAGTTGTATTCTATCCAGCTAGCACTTTTTTAAGAGCCGCACCGAATGCCTCCATTTCTTCCATCTTGCCAGTGCTTATTCTGCACCAGTCTGTCAGAGGTGGGAAAGGTCGTCCGACGAGAACTCCTTCTGCTGCCATTTTAGGAATCAGATCATCTATGTCTATTCCTGTGTGAAAGAAAACAAAATTAGCATGGGATTTCTTGTACTTTAAAGAAAGTTGATCACATAGATTGTATACGTATTCTCTGGCTTCATTATTCTTCTGTAGACTGAAGTCAAAAAAACTTTTTTCTTTTATTGCAGCGATAGCTGCTCGACAAGCAATATTATTAGAAGATGCTTGTAGATTTAAGTTTAACCTCTTAGCTATCTCTGGCCTTGCAACTAAGTACCCAACCCTAGCTCCTGCTAATCCATATATCTTACTGAAGGTTCTAGCAACAATCACATTGAGTCCTTCCTTGACCAATTCTATCATAGACGGGTATCCAGGCTCAGAGATGTAATCATAGTATACTTCGTCTGCGAATACCATCGTCTCTTTAGCGACCCTGTGACAGAATGCTTTCACTTCATTCCCATCCAGTAATGTCCCAGTAGGGTTGTTAGGGTTGCATAGGAAGACAAGTCCTGTATGGTTAGAAATTCTTTTTTCGATTTCGGGGAGGTCGTAACCTAGGTTTTCATCAAGAGGAACAGAATTGACATATCCACCGAACCGTGCCGCATAATCCATAAGGGCTCTATAGGTAGGGCTACAAGCGATCACTTCTTTTCCATATCCAGCATAGGTAATGCCTGCGGCCTTTAACCCTTCCCTGGAGCCAGCAGTCACAACAATGTGATCGACGGGTACACCATGTTCTTCAGCAATGAGCGCTGCAAGTTCTTCTATGCTTCCACCGGGATACATGTATGCTTCGTCGAAGGCTTCAATCATAGCATTTCTCATTGCTTCTGAAGGGCCATATGGATTTTCGTTAAAACAAAGGCGGACATTATTATCGGTCTCAGAAGTAGACCATGTATTGAGTTTATTTTCCCAAGTATCTAGGTAGCTTAGGTTTTTAATAATGGCAGAACCGGATAAAAGGCCTGCCCACTGGAGTGCGTTTCTTCTGTTCATATTTTTCTGATTATATGCTTGTTTCAGTAAGATAGTGATTTCTTATTTTTCTGTGTTGCTTATTTTTCTTAGAATTTTCAACAGGATGTTGTGGTAAGGACTATATGGAGTCTTGATTACTGAAAATTTTATATAACTTTCGTGCCTAACCATCTAGGGATATGAAAGCAATTTTATTCAGTGTACTTATATTATTAGTAAGCTCTACATTTGCGCAAGCGCAGATACCTCCTGACCACGATCCTCGGATATACGAAATAATCGATTCTGTATCTGCGGATAGGATAGAAACAGATATACGCAAGCTGGCCGGATTCGGAACCAGAAATACCTTTTCTGATACCTTGTCACAGACCAGAGGCATCGGTGCTGCTAGAAGGTGGATCAAGTCGGAATTCGAAAAAATATCCGCAGATTGTGAGAACTGTCTAGAGGTATTCTATCAGAAAGATTGGGTTACTAAGGAAGGGAATAGAAGGGTACCCCACGATGCTTGGATAGTCAATGTAGTTGCCATCCAGCGCGGAACTACACATCCCGACCACTACATTATTATGTCTGGGGATATAGATTCTAGGGCATCTTCTACCACAGATTTTACCACAGATGCTCCTGGAGCCAACGACAATGCGTCAGGCATGGCAGGCACGATAGAAGCAGCTAGGGTCTTGAGTAAGTACAACTTCGGAGCGAGCATCATCTACACTGGATTATCAGGAGAAGAACAAGGATTGTTCGGAGGTGCAGGTCTTGCAGCCTATGCCGAAGAGAAGGGCTGGAATATAATCGGAATTCTCAATAACGATATGATCGGCAATATTGAAGGTGTAGATGGGGTAATCGACAATCGGACGTTTAGAATCTTTTCAGAACCCATTACTGGAGAGGAGACCGATAGGCAGAGAATACTAAGAAGATTTACAGGAGGAGAAGTAGATGGAATTTCTCGACAACTGGCTCGCTACATCGAAAAGATGGTATCCATCTACATGCCGGAAATGAATCCGATGATGATATACCGTCTTGATAGATTCGGTAGGGGAGGCCACCATAGACCATTTAATGACAAGGGATATGCAGGGGTAAGAATTATGGAAGCCCACGAAAATTATAACCGCCAGCACCAAGATATACGGGTGGAAGATGGGATTGCTTATGGAGATGTCTTTGAAGGGGTCAACTTCGATTATGCGGCTAAGCTTACGGCAGTCAATGCTATAAATCTAGCTGCACTTGCGTGGGCTCCAGCACCACCACAAGAAGTAAGTATAGGAGGCGCTGTACAGCCTTCTACTATCTTGGCTTGGAAATCGCCAGAAGACAACCGCATAGTCGGGTATAGGGTCCACTGGAGACTGACAACTTCTGCTCAATGGGAAGACAGCCGTTATGTCGGTAATGTCAATGAATTTACCCTAGACGGAATTGTTGTTGATAATTTCTTCTTTGGCGTAAGCAGTGTTGCTGCTGATGGCCATGAATCTCCTGTTGTTTTTCCTAAGATTGTTCTTAGGCGGTAGACTGCTGGCTTAATATCCCTGAAAGGATTCTGGATGTAATCATATAGGTAGGTTTTACGCCGTCAAGCCCTAAGCTGCCAGAAGCAAGTGTCGATCCTGTCTCTAAGGGATTATCTGAAGCATAATATGCATATCGTAGAACAATGTCACTATTGACACTTTTTCTAATCTTAGAAGCAGATTGTATCGCTTTCTGGTAATGAGCACCTTCCATTTCTAGACCGATCACGCCCCAGCTGCTTTTCATAAAGTATCTTAAGATGTCCTTATTCTGCAAGGAAGTACCTAGTACAGTAATCATAGGGCCGATGTACGTAGTCACCTCATCATCTGTAAAGTCTACTTTCTCTAGGTCGTTGTTAAACGGGTAGTTGTCTGCGCTTCCTTCGAATACGTGTGCGGTAGGAATCATGATATCTCCTTTGACACCGGTTAAGATTCCTGCCTTGCCCATTACATTGACTGATCGTATGTCGAAGTGGATGCGATCCTCGCCATGATCGAGGGGCTTAAGCAATTCATCCATGGTTTCATAAGCCTGCTCCCCAAATGCATAATCCATAACAATGATTACATCAGAAGAGGTTGCTGAGGCAGTATGTATTTCTTTAGGTAACGTAGCTAGATCGACCTGGGCGAGGTCTATAATCTGAACATTGATATTGGTACCAGAACTGTCTTTAATAAAAAACAACCCATGCTTCTCTGCGTGCTTAAGCACTTTATCGCGTTGTTTGGCATTTTTATCATTAGAGAGATACTCTGCAATCTCCTCTAGGTTGTCTGTTTTAACATTTTTCTTGAGTGCATCTGCCGCATATATCGAATTGAGCACGCTGTGCATGTTAGAAGATACAATATGGATAGGACGATTATGTAGGTTCTTTTCAATTAAGAAACGCTTGATGTCTGAAGCCCATATCTCACCATAGATGTGGTGTCCTAATTTTTCTCTGAGTGAAGAAGAAAAAGAAACTTCCCGATCTATGTCTTCTAGGTGTTCGTCGATACTGAGTTTCCCTAACCAGTATGTAATTTCGAATAGTGAACTTACTTTGTCCGCTTTCGCAAATTTTCTGCAGGCATCCATGGTTTCATTGTAGGTTCTGCCGAGAAGGGTAGAGAGGTATGTGTAACCGACATCTTCATTGAATTCTTCTCCATTCTTGATTTTCTCAATGGTCTCTTCAAGCATATTCCAAGCTCGGGTCTTGCGATCCTTACCGTCGAGCGCGTTTCTTCTTATTTTTTCAGACTCAATACACATAAATGTTATGTGTGTCAATACATCATAAATATCGCTACGTCCTCTAGACATCTCGATGTACATCTGCTCTTCATCTATCTTAAAACAATTCCTTCTACGCTTGCTGGGAATGATGGGCGTAAATGCATTCTCGAAACCCTCCTTACCTATTAGTTTGATAAATCGACATTGCTCTACGCCTAGTGGCAACCTCTGAAATATATACAGTAGCCCTGTAAGCTCTACTTTCTCAGGATCTGCAATGCTTCCATAGATCTCTGGTTTTAATTCTAACATAGAATGTATCATGGCTTCTCCAGAAATACCCAAAGGCTTGTACATACCTCTTATAAATAAGTGCCTCATGGCTATGTATAGGCGTTGTATTGAAGATCTTGATACTTGCGCCCGAGTAGGCATATTTCTTGAGTTATCCATATTAGACATTTAACCTTATACAAGGACAAAGATTAGGCCAATAGTTCCATGTATAGATTATATAGCTCTTAAGATGTTCTTTGTAGGAAATGTAATTGAGCGCCGGCCTCCTTTAGGAAGCAAAGGTGGGTGGGGTTAGAAATGTGCCGATATTAATTTTCGACTTTGTAATCCACATGGACAATGCGTGCCCCTTGAGGGACTTACGGGGTAGACTTCCATGACGCATGATGGATATAATGCAACACTTATAATAAGATTCCTTCGCCAGTCGGCTTAATAGGTCGGATACCACAAGATTCTAAATGAAAACTTAAAACCTTAGGTTCCTAATGTTGTATAGAAACTTTCTTAGTCCACTGACCCCCTCCATTAAATCCTTGTAAGAGGTAGATACCCTCTGGGAGATTTCCTATTTCTAGTTTTAAATGTTGTACATTTTTTGATACCTCTTCTGTAAGGATCAATGCACCGTCAATAGAATAGAGTCTCACAACACTTTGGTCCAAACTGAGCTCTCCTAAATCGATATGCAGTGTCTGGTCTGCCGGATTAGGAAAAACAGTTACTGTT
>CAZFJO010000215.1:0-6792 GCA_964518915.1 uncultured Saprospiraceae bacterium | reverse complement strand
TTTATTCTTCTGACATCTTGTTATATAGTTCGATGTGTTGATCCAGAAGAACTTCTATGTCTTCTTCATAATCAAGAGACTGAACTTCATCATTTACAAAATCTGAAACGGTTTCAGATATGGTTTCGCTTCCTTGAATGATTCCATCTACGTGGGATAATGCTCCATTATGGAGGTCAATCTTACCATCTTTCTTGAAAACTTCCATGTCTGAATCTTCCAGATTGTTGATTGCTGCAATTTCCAGAAACCTGTCTGTAAAATTTTCTTGCATCACTTGATCATATAGAGAATATACAATCTTAGAGTACTGAAATACAGGATCATCCTTATATACTTGCTTTAAGTAAAGAGGAATAAGACTGGTCATCCAACCATGGCAATGTATTACATCTGGTGGCCATCCAAATTTCTTGACAGTTTCAAGGACTCCTTTACAGAAGAATACCATTCTCTCCATATTGTCTTCGAACGGCTTCTCATCCTCATCATGAAAAATGTATTTCCTACGGAAAAACTCTTCATTGTCTAAGAAATATACCTGAAGTCGAGCACCAGGTAATGAAGCAACCTTGATGATTAATGGATAATCTTCATCATCAACGATGATGTTCATACCTGACAACCGGACTACTTCATGTAATCTATGTCGTCGTTCATTAATGGTTCCAAACTTGGGCATAAGAACCCTTATTTCAAAACCTTTATCGTTAGTATGTAGCGGAAGTCTGTGCACTATCTCTGAGATCCTAGATATCGTAGTATAAGGATTCATTTCTTGCGTCACGAACAAGACTCTCTTTTTACTCATAAATAATTAATGATTAATATGTTCGTCATAAAATCGGAGTGCAAAGATAATTAAAATTCCTTCTTGATTGAATTAAAATGCAGATATAATACGCATCTTATATTGATTATCAGCAAGTTATTAAGAAAGTTATAACACTTTGTTGTGGCAATTAAGCTTATTACAACAGAAATAAAAGTGTGTAGTATCCTGAAAATGTAGTACTAATAGATATGAATATATCATATGATAAGAGATTTCTAGGATAATCGATCTATATTGGTAATAAGCTAATTTTATTAATTAATGCTATTGAATACAAGTTTTGAAGCTTTTTCTTTAATGCACTTCCTACCTGTGCTGGTTATTTTCATTTTTTTTACTGTATTGATCTTTTATGCGCCTAAATTTTCCAAAAAAAACCAAGTATTGATAGGATTCTTGTTGTCCTTGATACCCCTCGCAGCTGTTCTGACAAGGATGATTATGCTTATCATAGGCGGCAGTTTCAATTACAAAGAAGACCTTCCTCTACACTTGTGTCGTGTAGTAGCATTCATGTTACCTGCAGTCATGTGGACGCAAAATAGACTATGGATCGGTGTCTTGTACTTTTTCATTGTCGGGGGGACACTACAAGCAGTAATTACTCCAGAACTATCAGATGGACCAGATAGTATTCACTACTATCTATACTGGCTGGTCCATGCATGGATGGTCGGAATTCCTATATATGCTATTATTTCATATAAAATCCATATTAAATGGCAAGATTTCTGGCGAGCAGTCATATACATTAATGGTTATTTAATCATCGCCCATATCATAAATTACATCTTGGGTTCTAATTATTTTTACACCATGCGTAAGCCCCCAGTAGAAAGCATCCTTGACATGCTAGGTCCCTGGCCTATATATATCTTCATCGTCGAGTTAATAGCGGTTTTCTTGTTTCTCGTTCTTATGATTCCTTTTAAGATCAAGAAACCATTATCCGGATAAACTGTTTTCCGGATTCTTACCTAGAACACCATTAAAGTACGCTCGGATATACTTAAAATCCATTTCTATATCATCACTCGGAAGGAACAATTCTCCGAAGTCTATGATCTTATTCTGATAATCGAACCGAACCAAAACAATGGGAATTTCTGCCAGCTTAGAAATATGGTAAAATCCCTTTTTAAGTTTATCTACTTTAGCGCGGGTTCCCTCTGGAGCAAGAGCAAGGATAAAAGTTTCTCTCAACTTAATGATCTCTACGATGTCCTGAACTGTATTATTAGATTTCGATCGGTTAATGGGAATGCCCCCTGTTTTCGTAAAAATCCAAGAAAATGGGCCTTTAAACAATGACGCTTTCCCAAAATAATTAACCCTAAACCTCATTTTATACATAACCATCAACCCGATAGGAAAATCCCAATTAGAGGTATGCGGTACCACTGCATAAATTTTCTTTAGTAGATCTGGTCTATGATCGCCCGTAATTTTAAAACCAAATAGCTTTAATCCTATTATACTTATCAATCGCAACATTTAGAGCCCTATTTGCATAGCGAGAAAGGTACATTATTTTGTCAAATAAAATCTCAGATTAAACCTGAGAAAAAAAATGAAGTCTTATAGATAACACAATTGATATAAAATTGACGCAAGAGATTCTCACTGATGAAATAATTATAACCATGATCAAGGAAGAATCGACCATGGAAGCAGGTTTTAGAGCCTTGGTGAAAGCATACAAGGAGAGATTATACTGGCACATCAGAAGAATGGTTCATACGCACGAAAATGCCGAAGACGTGCTTCAAAACACATTCGTCAAGGTGTATAGAAATTTAGATGGATTTGAAGAAAGATCGAAGCTATATACATGGATTTATAGAATTGCAACCAACGAATCCATCAATTTTCTTAAGAAAAGAAAATTGACAATAGACGGAGAATTGTCACAAGTAGAAAACATCCTTGTAGCAGATCCTTACTTCGATGGCAATGAAATTCAACTAGCGCTTAAATCTGCTATAGAAACATTGCCTGAGAGACAGAAGGCAGTGTTTAATCTACGCTATTATGAGTCGATGCCATATAGAGATATATCTAAAATGTTATTGGTGACTGAAGGCGCCTTAAAGGCAAATTTTCACCACGCTGTAAAAAAAATAGAAGCATACTTGAAGAATAAAACATGAAAAAGAATAAAGCCATAGAAGAAGAGCTTGCTGGATTCCCTAAGCTTAAGTCTCTACTGGAAAAAGATGAAGGATACAGGCTTCCTGAAAATTATTTTTCAGAACTGGACAAGAAGTATGACATACTACTTGACAATGACGTGCCAGAAGGGTACTTCGATCAAGTTGAGCAAGACATCATGCATAAGGCTTCTATAATACAAGAAAAAACAAAAGTGAGAAAAATGCCATGGCGATGGATGAGTGGAATTGCAGCTGGAATGGTTGTGCTTATCGCTATTAATTTTTCATTTTTCAATACAACAGACTCATCTGTCGACTCAGAACTGACCGCAGATTGGGATTCATACCTAGATGATAACTTAGAGTATTATTCTATGTCAGATTTTATAGATGAAGACATGTACTATGAAACCAACTGGGAATCAATAGACGATGAGGCGCTAGAAGATTTTATAGATTCGAATTTAGAAAACTATGACTTGTCAACTGTACAAGAATATTTTAATGATTAATAAACCTTAGTAATGAAGTTAAAGAATATTTTAATTATTGTGCTTGCTATGATCTACACTTCTTCTTTCGCTCAATCCGATGAGAAGAAGCGCAATAATAGAAAAGAGATTGAAGCGAAAAAAGTCGCTTTCATCACTGAAAAACTTGATCTAAGTCCTGATGAAGCTCAGAAATTCTGGCCCGTTTATAATACGTATCATTCAGAATTAAAATCTCTTATTAAAAAACGTAAATCCGCTAAAAAAGGGGAAGATGTAACTGAACAAGAAGCTAAATCTTTAATTTCTGAAAAAATAAAGACAGATAAGAAAAAGGTAGAGCTGCTAGAGGTCATGATAAATGACTTGGAAGGTTTTTTAACTATGAAAAAAATCAACAAGTTATTCATAGCAGAGCACGATTTCAAGAAAGAAGTCCTCGATAGATTTAGAAAAAGACATCGTTCTGATAGGAAGAAAAAAGAGAAAAAATCTCCTTAATGAGAAAAAAGGGCAACATGATATTATGTTGCCCTTTTTTTAATTGCCCATATTTCTATGTTCTCCTTTTTTCCTTTTAATTCAACCTTACCGATAACTTGTGCTTTAAATTCTTCCCGATGTGCTAATTCATTGACAACATTTTTAGAAACAAGACAGGCTTCATCGAATTTCTTACAGGCAGATTGAATCCTTGCAGCCGTATTGATCGCATCTCCATGAAACGCAAGTTCTCTCTTAGACTCTCCTACCCACGTCCGAATTAATGGACCACGATGTATCCCACATCTCAATACCGGTAAGACACCATAGTTTTCCATGTAGTAATCCGATTTATCTAGCAATAAGTCTGTCATGGCTATATAACATTCTATTGAAAATCGTGCTTGTTTAGTATCCTCAGATTTCCAAGTAACAACAACTCCATCTCCTACATGCTGGTAGACTTCTCCTTGCCACAGTAGTATCGCCTCTGAAACTTCTCTGAAAACAGAAGAAATCAATCTAGAGTATTTCATAGGCCCCATAGATTCTGCTAATGTTGTTGAACCTACTAGATCAGCGAATAGAACCACCCTTTCTTCTTCCTCTGGGTAGAAGTATCGACCCGTAAAAAGGCTTTTCCATTCTGACACGGTATGTAACCTAGAAATTTTCCTTCCTTCTGTCACAATGATTGAAACCAATGAGGCTAAGCATATGTCTCTAGGAATGTTTTCTTCTTGGATGTATGTCTGGACACCTTGCATAAAACCCATGCCATCATTGATCATATGGTCCACTGCAAGAACAACAACAAGCCAGAATATGATCAATAATGAATTAGCTATTAATCGGACAATCGTAAATGGCCAATATGAAATCTTCTTAGACAAGGTCCGCCATTGAAACTCCTCAAGGTAGGACATGCAAGATCCGATCAATACGCCTGCTACTATACCTACGAGTATAAAATCGTAAGCCTTATTCTCTCCATCAAGAATACCACTTACAAGACCTGACAACCCGCCAAGCAAGGAAGCAAATAAAGTAAAGTAGAAGATTCTATCGATTCTTTTTCTAATAATCTGTCTCATACATGGAGAACTAAATTGATATCAAGATAGAAAAAGATTGCAGTATTATTCTTTAGGATCGTATGAAGGAAGGTAGGCTTTAATAACAACTTCTGTAATCCCTCTTTTTATGATACCTAGACTATCTGCTGCCGTCCTTGATAAATCTATAATTCTGCCCTTAACGAAAGGGCCTCTATCATTGATGGTAACGGTAACTTCTTTCTCTGTCTCAACGTCGATTATCTTAACTTCCGTGCCGAATGGAAGCCAGAGATGTGCGGCTGAAAGTTCAGATTCATTATAAGGCAACCCTGAAGCAGTAAGCCTTCCGTCCAAACTAGAATGGTAATAAGAAGCGATTCCTTTTTCTATATAATTATAGGAAGGTTCTTCCTTACAATGAATGAGGGAAAATGATAAAAAAAACACTATCGCAGAAATTACTTTCATGTGATTATACTCATTTGGGGAATTCAATATAAACAATTTTAAAGAATCAGAATTAAGATATTACGCTAATTGTCAGGCAGTAGTGGTTAAACTTAATCAGAATAATCCCATCTTTCAATTTATAAATTAGAAACTGGAACACAACATTCCATAATTAAACTACATAATGTGCAGGTGGTTTAATACCTTAAGTTTTCGTAATTGTCAATTCATGATTAGATGAAGGAGATAAGGAACATAATTGATCAGTATGATTCTATAGACCATAGCACTGAGAAAGTGGCACTTGCCTCAGTCGTTAATGTAGAAGAGTCCTCGTATCGTAGAATCGGTGCCCGCATGCTTGTAAGAAGTTCTGGGATATGGACAGGTGGAATCAGTGGCGGTTGTCTAGAGGGGGACGCACTTAAGAGATCTCTGAAGGCCATATTCAACAACACACCTTCTAGGGTTGTCTATGACACTATGGAGGATGACAACAATCAGATCGGTGTAGGTCTAGGTTGCAATGGGAAAATAGAAGTATTGTTTACACCTATAGATCCATCAGATCCACATAATGAAATAGAGGTTTTAAGATCCATTCAGGACACGGAAGAACCACAGATTCTTATTAAAGCAATCGAAAGCGAAGAGCATCTCGGAAAAAACTTATTGATACATCCTGACTTAAGTAACGAAGGTTTTTGTGAAATTTCTAGCACAGACCTAGCCCATTGCATCCGCGAAGTAAGCGCACTCCGGAAACCTAAAATTTATACATTTGACAACAGTCAATCAACTGAGAAAATTCTAGTAGAGTTTTTAAGGCCAGAAACGAAGTTAATCATCGTAGGAGACAATTACGATATCAGAGCAATGACAGCCATAGCCTCAGAACTAGGATGGGATTGTACGGTAGTTGGAAAAGCTAAAAAACTATCTAAAGAGGTATTCAAGAAAGTTTCTACGGTTGTTGATTATGCCGACGCGCATCAACTTACAATCCATGATTATACGGCTGTAATACTTATGTCGCATGATTACAACCATGACAAGAATTTGCTCCCGTTTTTCCTAAGCAAACAGCCAACGTACTTAGGCCTATTAGGTCCGAAAAAGCGCTATGATAAAATGAAGATTGAACTGGGCATACAAGACTCAAGTATAGCATGCTTATATACACCAACTGGTTTAGAAATCGGTGCTGAGTCACCAGAAGAAATTGCCTTGTCTATTGCAGCTGAAATAGTAGCCGCTTTTAGAAATAAGAAGGGTGGCTTTCTAAGAGAAAAAGAAGGCACCATTCATGATCGATGATGAAT
>CAZFJO010000214.1:0-6806 GCA_964518915.1 uncultured Saprospiraceae bacterium | reverse complement strand
ATATGCTTAGACTCAGCAACTACTCCATTAATGATGTCAATAATTTCATCTGCTTTTTCATATACCATAAAGTGACTGCCATCCTTGATGACATGGGTGGTACGGTTAGACCACTGGCCGATGATCCTATCGTTCGTCCCTAAGATATTGATGAGCTCTATGCCTTCATACCTTTCTCTAGAACTGAGGAATATCTGGGTCAATGACCATTTCATAAGATCGTAATCGGTCTGGTTCAGCATTTCATCTAATAAGGGCTTACTGCTGGCTGTCTCAGAATTCAGGTAATTGATAATGACACTGTTGAGGATCGGAATGTTGAAGGGAGGAATCCACTTATCCAGTCTATGCTTTAAGCCGAATTTTAAGATGGGCTTAAGGTCTCCCTTGTCTCGAAAACTCGATATCAAGATAACCTTATCCATCTTTAGGATATAGGCAATTTCTTGTGCTAGGAGTCCGCCGAATGAGAGCCCAGCTACTCCATCGTCTTTGGTAATGCTGTACTTATCTATGACTTTATGTGCATACTCTTCCAGCGTTTCTTCAGGTTCGTTCTTCATCCACTTCACCACAGTAGATTCTACATCAAGGTTGTTAATGTTAGAAAAAGCGCGTTCATTGGCCCCAAGTCCTGAAATAAAGAATAATCGATTCATCGTACTTTAACGTTCTTACATGATATCACCCATAATGAGTGTTACTTTCTTTACAACCCTTTTCCATGCCTCCAAGTTTTAAATAAATTAACTTTTTACATAAACGCCGCTACGACAAGATCATAAGAACGAATGGATAAAAACCTCCAAAATTAAATTTCATCTCTTATATTCAACCCTATAAAACAACTCCACTGTTGAGAGGTAATATCACATAAAGACTAAACATCCATGATGACCAAGAATTTCCGCGTTGCTTGTACAGTAAAAGGCATCGCTAGCTTCATATTTTTCCTTTTTTCTTTTTCGCTACTTGCACAGACGACGTACAACATAGACGACCCAGAGCAATTAGAAGCTCAGACGTATGTACCAGGAGATGAAATCATCCTTGCTAATGGCGTCTACGACACAGATGATCGCATAGATTTCATAGGCAATGGTACGGCAGACAATCCGATTGTTTTCAGAGCGGAAAATCCCGGTGGAGTAAAATTTACCGGTGGCTTGAAGATGAATATCGGAGGAGACTATGTGGTCGTAGATGGGTTCCACTGGGAAGGCGGATATGGCGCAAGCAATTTCATCCAGTTTAGAAACGGAACCGATTACGCCAACCACAGTACCATACAGAATTGCGTCATCGATGGCCTTGCCATCGATCCGGAAGACGCAGCTGAGGATGCAGCAGAAAACGCTATTACTAAGCACAGATGGATCGTATTATATGGAACCTTTAACCGAGTTCTCAACTGTTCCTTTATGAACAAGGCAAGTGCAGGTGCGCTAGTACTGGCTGAGTATCAGTACAATGCAGAGGTTGACCGTTGTGCAACCGTAGGCCACATTATAAGCAACAACTATTTCTACAAGTATGAAAAGATAGACAACACCTTAAGCAATTCTGGTGACAGTGAAACCATCCGAATCGGCAGCAGTGAATACCAGAATGTGCACAGTGATGTAATGGTAAGCAACAACTACTTCGTAGAATCTGATGGAGAGAATGAAATCATTACCAACAAGAGTAAGGGCAACATTTTCACGAACAATACATTCAGGAGATGTAGAGGTTCGCTGGTCCTACGGCATGGATCTAATGCCATTGTCGATGGGAATTTCTTCTTAGGTGAAGATGTAGAAGGAACCGGAGGAATCCGAATTACCGATGGCAACCATACGATTACCAACAATTATATCCAAGACTGTATCAATGTGGGCAGTCAAGCCAAATGGAACAATGGCATAACCTTCCTAGGTGGTGGCGATAACGCCGACGTGGTCTGTACCTCAACCAATGTGACGAATGGATACCAAAAATCAGAAAACATCAATGTTTCTAACAATTCCATCGTCAACACCAATGCGCCTCTATTCTACAATGGGGATAAAGGAACAACCGATCCGACCGGAACAGTATCGGACAACTTGATTTATTTTGCTGAGGGTGATCCTAACTTATCAGATGTTATTTCAGGAGATGAATCCTCTTCGTATGCAGATCTAGGCAGAACATTGACCTATACGGGTAATGTCTTTACAGGAACTGTAATCGGAGAAACGAATGATGGCATCGTACTGGAAACCGAAATCACAGCGACTGCGGAGGGTGAGATATTTACATTTTCGGGCGCTGGCTCTACCGGCAAAGGAGCCGATTTAGGAAGCAATGTTCCCATTACAGATGACCAAGTAGGTTACGGAATAGGCGCTTGTTTTTTAAATAACTTAGGAGAGAACATTGCGGATGGAAACTGTACCATCGAAACGGGCACCTTCTTGACGGTGAGTGGCGCGGCTTCATTTGCGGCAGCGGCAGACACCACCGAACTCACCATAAACACCAATGTAGACTGGATCGCCGTATCCAATGATGAATGGATAACCATAGATCCTGAGTCAGGTTCTGGCAATGGGACAATTTCAGTTATGGTAACAGAAAACCCAGACACAAGCCCTCGGATGGGAAGCATCACCGTATCACAGAATTCAGGTGAAGGAGAAATTATAAGAACCGTTACTGTCACTCAAGAGGGAGCAGACTTAACGGACCTATATGACCTCATCAATACAGGAACAGGGCAACCAGAAGACGAGGTTACGGTCCACTCCTTTTCCAAAGAAGAAGTCAATGGCACCGACAAGTTTAATTTTGCCTCGAACACCTTAGACAAGGACAATGGAACGGTATGGGCCGCTGATGATGGAGACATTGTAGAAGGCGATTTTAGAGGAGATGGAGAATTCATCATCTATGATTTAGGTACGATATATTATCTAGACCTGGTACAGTTTACAACAACGAATAAGTCTGATCCATTCGGGTATCAACTATGGGTGTCGACTTCCGGCACGGAGGATGCTGATTTTACAATGATGCTTCCTACTACAGGAGAGCTCCTACTTACAGCAACCAATACAACAGACTTCAATCAGTATGAAGTAAATTCTGTGGGAGCACGGTATGTTAAGTTGATCGGATATGGAAGATACAACAGCGATGGAGATTCACGTACAAGTCAGTGGAGTGCCATCGGAGAAATAGAGTTCTATGGAAGTGAGACTGTTTCTACGATAGATCAGAATCTACCGCAAGAGGCCTTCCTATACCCTATCCCGGCTAGAGATCTCTTGTACATCCAGAACAAGCATGGTGCGACTTCTCTTAACATCTTCGCACTTGATGGCAGAAGGATTATGAGTAGGCAGATCAATGGATCTGACGACGTCATTGAATTGAATGTGTCTTCTATTTCTAATGGTTTCTACTCTTTAATACTGCAGGGAGAGCAAGGTGTTCAATCTCAAGTCCTAATTATTGCAAGGGACTAGGATGAAGTTTCATGCTGGTCGATTAAGCATCGAAGACCACTGTGTAAAGCATCGTGTTGCTTTAGTTGGAATTATTCATCTGCAAGCTTATTGTTGATCTGAGATTGCATGCCCAGTGCGATGATGTGGTTGGGATCGATATCCACGACTCGGTCTATGTATTGTTTCGCTTTATAGAAGCTGTCTTGTGCCATAAGTATTTCTGCCTTCAGTTTCAGGTAACTGGTATATGTCGAGTCTTTCATTAATTTTTTCAGTGCTTTAGAATGGGCTATGGCTTTATCAATATTGCCCACGGCAATTTCCAAGCTAGCTGCATAACTAATATAGAAACCCAGCTTCATCTGTTCTTCGGTAGCCAGAACGCGCATGGAATCTAGGGCTACTTCCGGGCCATGGATTGCATTGAGCCATTCTATGTATTCTGCTTTTACATAATTGTCATCAGGATACTTATGTATGAATTTTCTGAAGTTAGATTCTGCTAATTTTTTCCTATTGGCATGAAAGGCAGGAGTCGATTTTATCCCTTTGTCTCTGTTGTTGTAAGACTCCATACTCAATAGATATACATCTAGCAACAATCCCACATCGTTGCTTTCCGACGCCCTAGCCTCTCGCACTTCTTCAAGCAGATTTTCTCGCTCTAAAACATCTCTTGTAATCCGCCCGACCAGGCTCTTCCCTAGCGTATAATTAGGGTCAATTTCAATGGCCTTCCTGTATGCTTTCTCGGATTCTGTCCATCTTCCGTGGTCTAGAATTTCCTGGAACCCTTTCATATAATAGGATCTTGCAGAATCATTTTCTGTACCGTAATGAAAAGATTTAGAATCTACAGGAGAAGAACAAGATGTATTCATCCCTATGATAGAAAATAGCGCGGCATACAAGAATAAACTGTAGAAAACGATTTTAACCTTCATTCTAGTTAATTACTGGTCTTATTGATAAAGGTAATGTTTCCTTTAGCTTTCGGCTATTTTCTTTAATTCATTGTTCATTTAGATGTAGTCCGATAAATACAATAAATGATTCATGGAACCTATTGAGTCTTAATCGATTGTAAGGAGTCGTATTGTTTTAATGCTATCAATTGATTCATCCCCATGTAGGAAACGATCAATGCTATAATACCGATTAATATATTCCCCGTCAGTGTGATTTCAAATGGATTAAATAATATTAGAATGGCACTTCCTAGAACCCATGCAAAATCCTGAATAATAATCCACATTACAGCGGGCTTCCGCTGCTTCCTGACTTCATATACAATGGTAAGCGCAAAGAAAACCAGCATCAACCCAACAATCCAGAAAACGGTGTTGTTGTCTGTTCCGAATAATTCTGCCATGCGGTGATTTAACAGAATCAACAATACACCTGATACGCTGGAGAATATCGCATTGCTTATTAAAGCTTTCTGTAACTTATTCATCAATCTGAGATTTAGTATATGCAATACTATATAAAGAAATTGCCATCTCTCTTGACAAATGGTAATTAATCCAGCCTTCTTAATCTACTCAACGATTCAGGTGTAATTCCAATCATGGAGGCTATGTACTGTAGAGGAACATTTTTAAAAAGTTCTGGATCTTGATCCAGCAAACCAAGATACCGTTGTTTTGCTGTAGTATGCAGTTGAGAAAACATCCTATTCTCTAACAGTGCATAAGCATTCGCCAGTAGTGTATTGTCGAACTCCACCCACTTAGGTGCAAGTTTACCGAGCTTAAAATGATCTTCACGATTTATGACGAACAATTTACAGTCCGTGACAGCTTGTATGTTCCAGTTATTGCTTGTCTCAAATATAAAGCTCGAAAGTGAAGTTATAAAGGTGCCACTACTTCCGATCCATAAAGTAATTTCTTTTCCGTCTGCAATGTTGTACATCCGCATATATCCAGAATCGATGAAAGCCATCTGGCGGCAGTTTTTTCCTGACTTGAGAAAGAAGGTTCCTTTGGCCATTTCTAAAGCTTCAAAAACCGTTAGGATGGTATCCATGGATTTGTTGTCAACAGCTACTTGGTCTAAGATAATGTTTCTTAATTTTTCCATTTTGATTGATTGCTTAAGCTTAATAAGGATGTCATCTAAAGTTAGTGACCGGCTTTTGCTGGGCATGACCGTTATATACGTTACTGCAGGCAGTATTCTCAATATTGTAATTCTTTCAATCTATTGAGGTTTCTATCCAAGAATATGACTTTTCTATTGTCATCTGTAACGATTAATTTTGTGGCGCCCGCATTCCAATCTATTCCCTGAAGAAGGTTTTTAGTAGTTTTTTCAGCTACCAAATCACCACTTTTGTTCCAAAGCCTAATCTTTTCACTGGCAGTTGCTAATAAATCTCCATCATTTGACCACTTCATATTTCTAATTTCAGCTTCACTTTTATCAATGGCTTTAATCCTTTTTCCATCATATGTCCAGTATTGTAATAAGGGCGGATAATTTTTTTGAAAGTCTCCATAGTCTCCTGTAACAAAGAACTCTCCATTTGGATGCCAATCAACACAAAGCATTAAGACATCTATTTCTTTACTTCTATTGTCTACATCATCTATATTCCTTAAACTATCTAATTCATAATTATACAAGGTGATTTTTTCGCCAACAGCAACAATTAAATTTTCATCAGGATGCCAGTCCAGTCCAATGATTCCCTTCTGATTCGTATTCTTTCTTTGCAGTACATTTCCTTGTTCATCAAATATTGTCAGGAATCCTTCATAATCGCCAGTAGCTAATAAATCTCCAGAATGATTCCACCCTATGGCTCTTGCCCCGTCATTGGTTATGGTATCAAGTTGAATAGTTTCGTTGTTGTCAAGATTTATAATTATTGATTTTGATTTTCCATCTTGTACGGATACTGCCAACTTGTTTTTTGTAGGATGCCATTTAGTTTTGGTTATAGTTCCTTTATAAGGGTAAGATTTTAGTTCTCCATAATTCGTTGAAGAAATTAACTTAAAAAAAGTGTCGTTGGAACCTCCTACCACAACCTTATCCATTGTGGGGTGCCAATCTGCAGACCAAAAAAACCATCTATCTTTTTCTTCGAAGTTTTGACTTTCTTCTTTTGCGGATTGTTTACATCCCAAAATTGTGATCATCGAAATAATTATGATAAGAATTCTCATTTTTTGTTATTTGATTGCCTACAACTTCTAGCGGCTAGTTCATGCGGCGTGCGAAGTTAGAAGCATGATCTTCATGTACATTGTTGTGCTTTCGTTATTATTTAATTTCCGTATTTATTTTCTGTTCAATATCATCTATATCTTCAAGCATATCTTG
>CAZFJO010000213.1:0-6884 GCA_964518915.1 uncultured Saprospiraceae bacterium | reverse complement strand
CATTCACATGAGCACCTGGCATTGATGATGGTTCTAGAACTAAGTCAATCATAAGAACAACTGATTCTCCACCGGGCAGTGCATCTATGGTATTCGTAGGATTAGTACCTACTAAACTCCAACCATTCATATCACTTGTTGTAGAGTATGAAAATCCATCAGGGATGTAATCCGTCACTTCGACATTAGCTGCATTAACGTTACCTTGATTAATCACAGTAATGTTAAATGTAATTGTATCTCCATAGGCAAATGGTCCTGCCTCTGCTACTGTCTTCTGCAGGGCAAGGTCAGGGCACAGTAAATCAATTCTAAATGTATCTCTCACCGGACCACATATAATCTGAGGAATTCCTCCTACGACTTCAACTATTGATTCAGTTTCTAATACTAGATCAACGAAGTTATTAACGAAGTCTGCTTCTGATGGAGTATATATCGTTGCAGTACTAAATAGAACATCTCCATTCTCAAAAGCTCCAGACCCTAATGTCATCCATGTTCCATCTACACCCATAGGAGCGATTTCTGCTACTGCGGTCATATCAACTACAAGTTCATCACAGTCAAATTCATATGCCGCATCCACAATTGAAGGTGGTGTAAATACTTCCAGAGAAATCGTTGCAGTTGTCTCGCACATAGAGACTCCATCGTCTATCGTATAAGTTACCGTGTATTCAACATCCATGTCAGGATTCATTAAGAAAGGCTCTTGACTCGTCGGATCATCAAGAAAGTCAGCTGGCGATATACTCACTTGTACATCTTCTTGTAAGGCGAGCGGTATACCTAAATCAATCTGCTGTATTCCCTCCATACATAGAAATATGGTTTGATCTGGGAAAGAAAAATCTTCAATCTGAGTGATTTCAACTTCTAATTCTTGGTTACAATTTCCTATTGCATATGATCCTTTTAAGATAACTGGCGCAACAACACCGAATCCTTGATTGAGATCCACTTCTATAGTTACTCCATCTGTTGTTATTGTTCCTGCAGCGGCAGGAACTAATTCAAGCTCTAAACCTTCACACGCATCCATTGTTAATGGTTGTCCAGGGCATAATGCTACTGATTCTCCTAATTCTGCTAGCGCTTCTGGCACAACTTCTCCAAATGGAATATCCACTGAACTACATGCGCATCCTGTATCGAAAGTTACTTGCGCAATCAACGGACAAGCTGAAGCAAAATCTACAGATAAGATTCCTGTCTGTGTATCTGTTCTTGTATCTGCATCATAGGCAAAAGTTACTCCACTTGCCATACCCACAGACACATCATAGTCATCAACTTCACCGTTCCCATCTATATCATGGAAGAACTCTATATCTACATCGGCCATATCTGTTATGGGAGACATTAACTCAATAGACCATTCTAAATCTATCGTTCCTGAAGTTCCACAGGCAGCTGTTAAACTCGCTTCTCCAGCACTTGCACTTGGAATCACTTCTAGTGTAACAAGTTCTGAACTAGAAAGAAAAGACATATCACAAGGTTCTGGCTGAGTAGGGCATTCTACTTCCATTGTACTCTTTATATTAAACGCAATATCAAGAGGGCCACATGGAGCTTCTCCGTTAAAGCCTAGGTTTACCTCTAAGCAGAAGAAATCTCCTATGTTTTGGTCTGCAGGAGCATCAAACGATATCATTGTAGCGCCTCCTGTACCTAGCACTTCTGAAGAAAAATTAGCTACCATAAATCCTGGTGGAGAAACAACTACTATATCTTCTTCTTCTAAACTCAATGAAGGAGGAAGCGTCAAGCATACCGTTCCATTAGAACTGACAGCCTTTCCTGTATTTAGAGCTGTTAGACGCACATTGGCTCCATTTTCTTCGCATGTTATTTCTGCAGGTTCTGCAGTAATTGTATAGTCTGCTCCTCCTTCCGGATTAACAATCTCAATAGATTGTCCGCGATCTGTAAATTCATATGGATCACAGTCTCCCATAGCTGTTAGCAACACACCAGGACTTGAACCACTGACGAAGTCACAAGTTGCTTCTGCAGTTAAGTCGATTATGAAACTTTCTCCCGGCTCCAATCCATTAGCACCTAAAAGAGTAGAAACTTCTGTCATATCTAACTTGTAAGCAATTCCTTGAACCCCTGTTAAGTCCGTGTCTTCTGCAATGGTAATACTTGCAGAACTTCCTCCTACTGTAACCATCACAGAACCTGCTGGCATCGGTACTAAACCCATAGGCAAGAAAATATGTGCACATACATCCGTAAGGTCAGAAGTTCCTGTATTAGCTAAATCAATTGAGTAAGCTTGATTAGAGCATGCTGATGGATTAACTGGATTTTCAAATCCCGCTTGTAATTCTGGTAATCCCGCTCTGTATCTATAACACGCTTTTTCTACACAGTCTAGATTTTTATCTAATACTATATCTGCATCCACTCCGCAAGGAACCGCAGATACACATATAGCATCTGCACTACAGAATATCAGAGAAGTTTCTAAAACCACCTGAAAGCACCCAGCACCACCGCCTGGTGTCGCTGTCAATATGTCTAGGGTATATATCTTACTTGAATCCGAACTAGATTCTAGTGTCAGTGCAGGAGTAGAATTATCGAGAGTTACATTGTTAGGGATCTCTATAATAGCTATTCCAGCATCTATCGTTGTAGCCGGTGCTTGTGGACAGATAGTGATGGTATTGGTCTCTCCTCCTCCCATATCATCTAACAATGGATCATCTATCATTATCTCTAAGGCAACAGGTTGTACAGGTGATCCTATTTCTGTCATTGTTACTCCATCAGCAAATCTGTGTGGATTGTTACCGTGCTCTCTGTCCCATGGCCAATATAGGTTAGCAGCTGGCTGGTCAGCTATTGCACAAGATGGAACAGATGCACCAGAATACCAAACTGCATTGTTACAAACGAAAGTTCTTGAATTATAATCTGCTATATGTGTATATGAAGCTTCATATCTTGCTTCGAGTGGTGCTTCTGGCTCTATTTCAGTACATAACCTAAATAAAGGAATTGTAAATGTAAGGGTATCTGGATCCATTCCATTAATACCACCTACTCCTATAAGAGGATAACTCCCTCCAGATAAAGTTACATCAGTGTCGATATCATAATCATCATAGACTTCCGCTCTTGTACCATTCAGTTTTTCATCATCAACCCATATTAAGTGCCCATATCTTTCATCGACACAGTAGGCAGAGCCTATTAATTCTGCTTGCAATATACTATCTGGTTCAGCGGCTATGGGACCATTTCCATCATCTTTCAATTCATAAGTGGATCCTCCAGCGTAAAGGTAAGGTGCCGGCCATTCTGAAAAAAGATATTCAACCCCAGTGATGGGTCTATATTCTTCTGGATCCTGATACCATGAGTTAGGTATAGGTTCGTCAATGCTAAAATTATGTTGTATGGTTGCCGTACAACCCTCATCATACACGACCTCACTATTAAGCTTTATTTTAGGGTTACTTATAAAAAGTGTATCTTGAAAATGACATGCTGTGGCTTCATTAGCACCATTGAAAACACCACCTCCTCCGATTAGAGATCCTGTAAGTGTGGTAGTTCCTGGAATAAAATCTCTTCCATCTAAAATCGCTCTAAAGATCATCTCGTCGATAAGTAATGGACCTGTAGTTGGGTCTCCGTTATGAACTTCTTCTGGAGTCAATATAATAGGTACATTCCATGCAATACATACGGTATCGCCTAGTATAAAATTCCCTCCTACAAGATCATACAATGCTTGCAACGGATTAAATCCACCTGGTGGAACTCTGTCCTCTCCATGCAAAAACAAGTTCAATCCATTTCCATCTTGATAATCACTCCCTGCATTTTCTATAGAATGCCTATAACCATCTATCGGTAACCCAGGGTGAAAAGCATTTTCATTTATATTTGCTAAAGCTGTAGGTAGTTGAGGAGGATTTATTGCTACTTTATTATATCGATCATCCACACTTGGCGGAACAGGTACCGTACTGTAATCGAATTCAGTAGCTCCTCTTTTGATCGTAAACGACTGTACCCGAGCTGCATCTGTTTCCATACGAGCTATCTGATTTCTCAAGGAAATAGATCCTCCGGTAAGCTGATTAATTATGAAAGAAAGTCTTTCTGTTCTTCCATTCCATACTTCTGGGTTGGTAACAACCCAGGAACCTTCAATTCGTACAGTATCACCTGGAAGAACGTTGTCTAACTGAGGATGATCTTCTCCTGGAAAATCTGCCTTAGATAATTGAACATCCTTGTCTCTAGCTGTGAATCCATAATTGAGTCTTTCTGTCTGTACAAAGCTATTATAATCACAGGAACAATTAGGAAAATCATCGGGATCAATTCTGACGAATACCAATTGACAGGCTCTAACAATAGGAGAGCACTCACACTCCGGGCATTCTTCTACCAACTGCGTATTGACAAAAAACGTTGAAGGAGGTAAACAATATGCTGTATCTAGATTTAGATCAAAGTCAAATGTATGCTCACCTGCCGCTACACTTCCAGCGTCTATTTCAAATATTGCTTCTGTACCAGATATTGTTTTCACAATGTCAGAAGGGTCTACAGGGTTCCCATCAAACGTTGCACCATCAAGCCATATATTTTCTACTGTCTGAAGATCTCCCGTATATGATACTTCTATTTTAGGATCTCCTCCTTCAGGACATTGATTAAAATCATTAGCACTCAACACATACTTAAATACACCGTCAATGGTTCCAGTATCTCTCTGCACGGTTCCACCACCACCATTACTATCACCGAAAGTTCCAAAATTATATCCTTCTGTAGTACCAGTTAGAATTTCTAAATCATCATGAAACCCATATGATACAGTAGCTAATTCTGCATCTGTAGCAACATTATTGGGAGTATTAAAAACAGTATTACAATTCCTAATTCCTAAAACTCTTACTCTTGTTATCTTGCATATATCTGCCTCATCATCACCATCCTGTAGACATCCGCCTGCACAAGAAGGAGGAGACATATATACTCTTACAATCAAGCTGTCACCCCCTAGTAAATCATCAAATGCTCCATCACCATCTAAATCATCAAGTCCACCGGCTCCATCCGGATCACTCGGGAGGCCTCTGAAACTTATTGTTATCCTTCCATTAGCATTAACAGATAACGAAGTCCCTGATATAGGTAAGGGCAACAACGCTCCCATAAAGGATCCACCTTCATAGATTTCCACAGAATCCATAATTAATGCACCACCGGCACATTCATCTAGTTGAAATAATAAATCGTCGAATCTTCCCCTCAGAGGGTCATCTAAGCTACTTACCAAACTAACATCGAATATGTATTGTTGTGGAGAACCATCTTCAGAACATACTTGGGGTTGTTGAACTTCTATTAAATCGATATCGGTGGTTGCACCGAAATTAACACTTATGTCTATTTCTGCGTCTTCCTCTATATCTTGTCCACTTCCACAGACTTGACCAAGACATGTAGTAGTTACAGTCATTACAGGAGTAATGGGTAACGCTATTGTAGAAGGAGGACATGCTCCTATACTAAAACAAAATTCAATAGTTGCATCTTCGTCTTTATCTAGTAAGCCATCATCGAAAAAAGAAGGATTAGCATTACCGTCTAGAATTATTGTTGTAAAACCTGTACCAGGATCAATATCTACGAAAGCCAGATCTAAAGGAATTCCGCCGACTGTCAACGAATCCAGTGACACTTCTGGAAACCCATAATCAGATATTGTAAGCATAACTTCTCCTGCCGCTGCATCTGTGGTAACTTGTGTGATATCTTGTTCTAGACAGAAGGTTTCCTCTACATCACTAATTGTTATTGTACCAGGTGCTCCTACAAATACTACTTCTGGTGTTAATGGCTCAGCTGTTAGTGGGTCAAGCTCATAGTTATCTTCACAACCATTGTAGAATAAATTGAGATCAATCCCTGGAGGATTGCTTGCTATGTCTATACCACATACTGCTTGAACCGCAATTTCAAGAACAATAGACCCCGTTGCTTGAGACAATTCAGAAACCCGAAATATAGGGCTTTCAAGATTGGTTGTACTTATTACATCTAGATTTACCATCATGTTACCATCAGGCGTTCCGATATTAGCGAAGCCTCCATATCTTATTCCTTCTCCGAACTCAATGTTTACATCAATTGGGCCGAGGGCTGTTTCGCTTTTAGTATAAAGGAGAATCGCCAGTGTATCGGGCGTTCCACAAGAAACCAATTTATCCAATTGTGGGTAACAAGCTGTGCCTCTTAAATCTAATACTCTTACACCTTCAGCAATTGCTGGAGGAGCCATCGGAGCAGTAAAAATGTCTTCTGATATTATATTTAAAGCAGTTGACATCCTCTCACTATATAGATTCGATTCATCTATATTGTTGTCAATAGGCCTATCATAGGATTTAGCAAACCCTAAAAAAATCATCAAGACACTGCCTAGTACTAATAATCTGTAATAGTTTTTCATGTGTAAATTCTAGTTTATAAAGTTCGACTCGTTTCAAAAAGATTCAACTATTTCTTATCACAGTATGTGATTATCAATTACCTTAAATAATCAGTACACTTAAGTCTTTTCATTGAGACTAAGTGATTGATTTCTATACTGATGAAAAATGAAATATTGTATCTGCTTCTTTTTCGTTTTCGCAGTCTTAAGAAGAGAATTTCAACATGATTTAGATACAGTCTCTGGTAGAGTCCGAACCCTAAGTCAGATAATCCTAATAGCCACGAAAGCTTATAGGACAAGCTGACGGACGCGCATAGCACGCCATCTAAGTTGTGTAGTTTTCTCATCGTTTTGACACGAATTGGTTAATAAATTAAAAACCTATGAATTCTGATTAATTTAATAT
>CAZFJO010000212.1:3543-6918 GCA_964518915.1 uncultured Saprospiraceae bacterium | reverse complement strand
GTAACTTTATTTTCTTGTTGATGTGACAAGACTGAACATTGTATGATTTTAACCTATATGAATAAGCAGTATATATATCTATGGTTAGCGGGTGTATTCCTTCTGTCAGCATGCAGCGATGAAATGGGTGCAGGACTAAAATCTAAGCCTCAAGCGCTAGGCCGGACCAATGAGATTGTTGTAATTGCAGATGAAGATGCCTGGGAAGCTACGTTAAGAGATACGTTTACCTTTTATTTTGAGTCTGCTTATCCCATCATGCCTAGGCCGGAACCTATGTTTGATGTAAGGCACTTTACGCC
Organism: uncultured Saprospiraceae bacterium; assembly: GCA_964518915.1. Taxonomy (GTDB): domain Bacteria; phylum Bacteroidota; class Bacteroidia; order Chitinophagales; family Saprospiraceae; genus JABDLO01. Next base: position 6,616 of record CAZFJO010000212.1, on the reverse strand, counting down.
CAGAGACCTAGCGGCAGAATCCCTAAGAAAAGAATTAAGGACATATGTGGTCCTTGCTGACCTGAGTAATAAGGATTCTAAAGCAACAGAACTGGTCCGTACGGATCTAGGAGAAGAAAGGTACCAAGAAGCGCTAAAAACAGAGAAATTCACCACAACAGTGGGAAAGGATAAGTGGGCACGGGGTCAGTTGATCGTATATATTATGGGTAGGAACATGGATGAACTCCATGATTTAGTTAAAACGAATTATCCGGCAGTGGCACAACGGATCAATAAGCACGATGAAGATCAGCTCAGGGCAGGAATCTACGGTTTAGGAGATAATCCTGGATTAGGGAGAGAGATAAGTGAGAAATTCGGCTTTAATGTACAACTTCCGGCTAAGTATCGAGTAGCTATAAGCAGGGATGACCCAGATTTCATGTGGTTGAGAAAGAACGATAGAGAAGAGAACGCAATGAATATTATTCTCAGTAAGAAAAAATATGTATCTCAAGATCAGCTATCTGTAGAAGCGATTAAGGAATGGAGGAATGCTCTAGGAGAATACGTTACTTCATCAGAAGAGGGGAGTAAAATGGTAATAAACGATAGAGACCTTCCTATATATGATTATACCCATTCTATCGATGGTAAGTTTACGAAAGAAGTAAGAGGAATATGGGAAATGACCGGAGACTTTCTTGGCGGCCCATTTTCTACCTATATCTATCTAGATGAAAAAGCTGGAGAGATATTTATGCTGGATGCATTCATCTATGCGCCTGGGAAGAATAAGCGGAATATGATGCAACAACTGGATTACATCGCTAAGCACGTTACTTTTCCTGCAAGTGCAATCGATCAGTAATCCTATCAATCCATAAGTACCACGGGAAAACTCTTGGTTCCATTACTCGTCACTACTTTCAGGTAGTAGCGACCAGGGGTCAGGCTGTCCGTAGAAAGGTTTATTTCATTACCTACTTGGTCATAAGCTACCTGGCGCTTAACATATCTCCCTTCCATGGATATTAAATCGATTCGGATCGGTTTCACATCATGGCCACCTAAGTCTATTGTTATACTTTCTCCGGTGGTTAGAAGGTTAGGAAAGATGGCAGACCCAGCAAGTTCTATAGCATCATCTGTGTCTACAAGTTCATTGCTGAAGTATTCCGTTGCGGTTAAGAAAGCTTCACTACCTATAGTGATGCCTATCTGTCTTCCCTTGATATCATCTGCTGGAGGATGGATGCCTCCCCATATTCTTGATAAGCTGGTCTGATCTGAGGCATCCTTATAGGTTGCCCATTGCAGTCTTACATCTTCAGAAGGGCCATCTTCGAAAACAAGGAATTCATTTTTCTTAGCAACGAATTCTCCCATCCCACCTGGAAAAAATTCATCTCCAGTCAATAGCTTAAGCAATTCTGAAGCCGCTCTTGAGAATGTTGAGTGACCGGATAAGTATCCTGCGAAGGGTGGAGATACGAAAGAAGGTCTCTGATATGGCCACCAGTTTTCGCCTCTGATCCATCCGACTCCAGCTTCCGTAGATTCAGGATCTCCTATAAAGTCAGGCCCTCTCCATGTATACAACTTTATCTTTCCTAAGTGCTCATTGTCTACCCCTCGGAGCATAACATCGTCTTCTTCTGTAATCAATTCTACATATCCTTCTTCAAGGGGAATTCCATCTGGATGGTAGCTCGTACTATCGGGATACGTACTCTGACCTTGATCACACATATATCTGATTGCAGATATAGGACGGAGATAATCGTAATACCCTTTTATACTCCAGGTAGATACGGCTGCATCATGCATAGCTCCACCCATCATAAAGTAGGACTTTACATCCCATTCTAAATCATCCATAATTTCCCCTCGACCTTGATATTTCTTTTCAAATTCTGGATGATCACTTACGAAATTTAATAACGTAAACCAGTGTCCAGGAGGAGTTTCTGAATCTGGTCCATCCGCCCAGAACTCTGCAAGAACACGGGCGTAATCTCCTCGCTTTACACGATTCGGTTCATATGGAGCGCCTGTAACTGGATTTAATTCATGACCACGACTGGCGTCGCCTCCTTGGTAATAATCATAAAAGGAGTCATAGTGAATAAAACTATCTGGGTAGGCCGGATTGTTGCCGATAGACCCAGGTGATATATCCCACATAGTACTGTCGTTGCTATCCAGGTGAGATCCCCATACAGAAACAAGGGAGAAATTCCACTTGAATAACTGATTAGAAGTATCACTGAAAGATTCACCGATATAAGGAGGGTCTTGTGGGTCGTTGTACATCCAGAAAGTATTGCCTTCTTTTTCTATTTCTCTTAAATCTTTTTCGCTCAAGGCAAATGGCACTACATATCCCCATTCAGGGCCTAAAAAGTCAGGTGTATTTCCTGGAATGACATTCCCGCTCTGATCGATGAAAACTTCTAAGGTAAGCGGTTGCCAGCGATTAGGATCAACAACATCTGGGTTCCCAGGTTCGATGGTAATCAGAGGTGGATTTACGGGTTCGTAAAATTTATTGGAGTAATCGCGTCTTTCATTAGCACCATCACTAAATCCAAATACGATTACTTGTTCTGCTATGTAGTTGCCTAAATCTGCTGGATTTCCAGAAGTATAATCTGAAGAATTATAGGTGACATCATAGCCCAGTCTATCCATAAGATTAACGAGTGAATCCCGTATAGGTCTAGCCCCAGGAGCCCTTGCGAACCTATGTAAAATAAGCCTATATGCAGCATAGGAAATGGCTTCCTCACGTGCTTCTTTAAGCGATCTATCATCCGCCAGTGTAAATCCTTCGAACGGTATTTCCGTTTCTCCTATGGTATTTCCTAAAAAGAAGGTTTTATTCTCATCGGTAAAGGCTGCCCATGCATCGTACATGGCTGCTGAGGTATGGAATAAGTTTCTAGCATGGACGGTCGGTCTTGCGAAGTCGTTTCGGATTGAGTAGAGAACCATTTCATTCCAGTCTCTAGCAACACTGTGCTCCTGGGCAGAAATGGAAGAGCCAATCAATAAGATGAAAAGGGTGATTCTTCTGATCATCATAGAT
>CAZFJO010000212.1:0-3443 GCA_964518915.1 uncultured Saprospiraceae bacterium | reverse complement strand
TCAGCGAAGGATTCTTTCTTATCCGCGCTTTTCATTTTTACTAACTTTTCTGCGATCAGAGGATGATTCGTGTTGATTACAACATTGTGAGAATCTGGGAGCATACCCATATCCATGCCTTGCATCGCTTGCATTTCCTTCATCCTTCTCATGAATTCTGGTTTCGTGATTAATACAGGATGGTCTGTAGGAGAGAGCGCCTTCAATTCTATATGGCCACCTTTTAAGTCGCCCAGAGAAGTTGTAAATATTTCTTTTACCTTCTCCTGCTCTTTTTCACTGAGTACAGATTCTTTTACCTCATCTTTCTGGACTAGGTTATCAGCAATATCGGAATCTACTCTTACGAATGTCACATCACCGAGTTTCTGTTCTAGATGTTGCATAAAGTGATTGTCAATCACATTGTCGAATTCTAGAACATCGTATCCTAGACTCTGCGCAGATTTAATGTAAGCGTATTGTTCCTTAACATTGTTAGAGTAGATGATGACTTTCTTGTCATACTTGTCAGTCTGTATATCCTTGATTTTTTCTTGATATTCTTCAAGGGTAAAAAAGGCTCCATCTATATTTTTCAGAAGGACGAACTTCTTAGCACGATCATGAAATTTTTCTTCTGATAGCATTCCGTACTTAACGAATGTGCCGATATCAGACCATTTCTCTTCGTAAGACTTTCTGTCTTTTTTAAAGAGGTTGTTTAATTTTTCCGCTACCTTCTTAGTTATATAACCTGTGATTTTTCTCACATTGGCGTCACTCTGTAAGTAGGACCTTGAGACATTAAGCGGAATATCTGGCGAATCAATTACCCCGTGTAGCAAGGTTAAAAATTCAGGTACAATTTCCTTTACATCATCCGTGACATAGACCTGGTTGCTATACAACTGGATCTTGTTTTTCTGAAGCTCGATGCTTTTGCTTAACTTAGGGAAGTATAAGATACCTGTTAAGTTAAATGGGTAGTCTATGTTAAGGTGTATCCAGAACAATGGAGGTTGAGAGAAAGGATACAATTCTTTATAAAAATCCTTATAATCATCTTCCTTGAGATTGTTAGGTCTTTTCTTCCACGCAGGATTCGGGTTATTGATGATATTGTCAACTTCCTTCTCTATGGTCTTCTGATCATCGCCTTCTCCTTCTGTTTCGTATTCTGTTTTCGTTCCGAATCGGATGACAACTGGAAGGAATTTACAATACTTATCCAGCAACGATTGGATCCTTTCTTTTTCTAGGAACTCTACAGAATCTTCTTCTATGTGTAGGATGATATCTGTTCCTCTTCCCTTGCGTTCTCCTTTTTCAAGCGTGAATTCTGGATTCCCATCACAGGTCCATTTTACAGGGGATGATTTTTTATAAGACTTAGAAACTACTTCAACTTTTTCTGCAACCATAAAAGCAGAATAAAAACCCAATCCGAAGTGCCCGATGATGCTTGCTTCGTCTTTATATTTTTTAAGGAAGTCTTCTGCGGAAGAAAAAGCCACTTGGTTTAAGTACTTCATGACTTCAGCTTCGGTCATTCCGATTCCACGGTCTGAGATAGTCAGTGTCTTGTTTTCTTTATCTAGGGTTATGTCGATGATTAATTCTCCTAGTTCACCTTTGAAATCTCCTCTTGAGTGCAAGGTCTTGATTTTAGAGGTTGCATCGACTGCATTAGATATTAATTCTCTCAAGAAGATTTCCTGATCGGAATAGAGAAATTTCTTTATTATCGGAAAGATGTTTTCGGTTTGTACCGAGATGTTCCCTTTCTGCATGGTTCATATTTTAGTTACAATGGCCTTTCGGCAAATGCTGTACCATACCATAGAATCGCGACATTTTGACATATTCTGTCACAGGATGACATAAAGAGTGAGATTCAGAGGATGAAATGTCTGTCAGAGTTAAAGAATCTAAAAAGATTATTATCAGTACGAAGTGATATTACTATATATCATATCTTACCCGTCTATTAAGTCGAATTACTATAAACTTTATAGCAAAAATTAAAATATCAAGTGTATGAAAGCTTTTTTCTCTTTAGCAATATTATGTTTCTTTTCCTATTCAACTGTTCAAGCACAATGTGACTTTGAAGGAGGAGATTTCGAAACATGGACCGATTTATCTGCTCAGCTTGACCCTGCATTCGAAGCAGGAACTTTATTGGTTCCTGATGCAATAAGCTCGATTTTTAGATTTTCTGAATTAAATGCACTTGACATGAATTATGTCAGTGAGATACAAGCTTCCACCTTGTCACCTGAGGAGAAAGCTTTAGCTGTTTTTGGATTCGCCCAAGTAACAGATGCGGACAAAGGAGACTTCGCGGTTAAGATTTCAGGAAATGAAAAATTGCCAGAAACGGCATTTGCTTTAATAGGATTGTGTGGATCCACACCTCTTACAGCTAATTTCAGACTTAAGCATACATCAGATATGACGGATAGTATTGATTTACTTGTTATTGTCCATCAGAATTTAGGATTTCTAGATGTAGGAGGACTTGACGCTGACACGCTTGCTGCTTTCGGCACTTTACAATTATTTGCAGACGAAGATATTCCAGAATATCTAGATGTAGAAATGGAACTAGTCCTAGCTAATCCGAATGCTACTGCAGATAGCATATATATGGAGATTGTTGTAGAATCTGAAATCGGCGAAGGAGGAGAAACAGGTTCTTACACACTTGATAACATCACATTTGAGGCGATGACCTCTAGTACAGGCGATATCGAGCAAGCAGGTGCTGTGCGTATTTTCCCATCCATAGTCGATCGTACATTGAATTACCGATCTGCAGAAAATGATATCAACGAACTGTACATCATTGATTCTAGTGGTAAGGTTCTTATGCATAAGAAAAATCCTCGATCAGAAGACCAGATCGATGCTTCGAGCTGGGTGCCAGGAAATTATTTCTTTCAGTATAGAATGGATAATAAGGTAAGGTCCATGCATTTTGTGAAGAATTAAATTATTAAAAGTTAGTGCCTTCTAGTGAGATCTCGAGGATGGGTATAGCCATTCTTGATGTTTTCTACAACTAAGAGATCAACTTATGCGTGTATCTACTTGCTTGGCTTTTTCTATAATGTATAGGATTGAATGATTCTTGCCTGGAGTAAGAGCTTCGAGGTTATGTCTACTTACTTCATCTTGATAAGACTTCTGAAAGCTCTATCGGTATGTTCGTACAGTATTCACTTGTGTCCCTTTTTATATGTACGTCGACTATGCGTCTAGACATGAGTGCTGTTTTTACAGGAAGATGTTTTCCTAATATAATACACTGGATATCTCCTAGAGAGACTATTGCACACTGAAGTTGATTTCCGTTATCGAATGAAACAACAATTCTATCCTTGACTATTTACCTATGCTTCGATAAAAATCCTGAAGGGAGAACGATGGCATGCATGTTATACTTTTCGTGTTTATCA
>CAZFJO010000211.1:0-6920 GCA_964518915.1 uncultured Saprospiraceae bacterium | reverse complement strand
TTGTACCATCTCCGACAGCAATCTCTGGAAAAGGAATCGTCACTGGAAATTGTCCTACTCGGATCACACTGGCAGGTATAGAAGATGCAACTTCTTCTATAAAACGCTCGAATCGAGGGGTACGGTGTGGTTGGAAATTATAATCCATATAATCTAAATCGTGGACCAGCAGATTTAGCTCAGTCGGAATTCCTACTTTTAATTCATCTTGGTTTAAGGTTCTTATTTCTGTTCCGCCTACGGATATTTTTAGTTGAAGTCGATTCGTCATCCATGCTTTAGGTAAGGTTACTGAAAAGTGATCTTCCTTGCTAGGCAATGACAAATCAATGGCAGCAGGCAACATACCCGGTCCATCTAGACACAGTGTTCCCATACTCTGTCCATCTACAATTCCTTCTACCTGTACATCGGGAGAAACACCATCACCTGTTATTGCAAGCTGAAAGAAGGCAGGTCTTTCTGCAATTAAAAAGAAGAATGGGTGTTCTGGATACAACCGATGCGTCTGAGAAAAAAAGACCCGCTCCAGTTTGGAAGAAGCATTGGTACTTCCAGTACACATGCCTTCATCATCTGGTTCTGCATATACATACTCTTGGAAATTATAGGACTTAGGCAACCCGGGCCGAGTGCTTTCGACTATTGTGCCCAGAGAAATCTGCGATAAAAGAATGTTGCTTATAAAAGTTAATAAAATTACTAGGTAGAGGTTCGTTTTCATAATAGGTTATTTTACCTTTCATAAAAATAGCTCTAATTGTTTAAACCATATGTACCCCATATGGGTGACTTTTGTTAATAAAAATAGGAATATGTCAATTAAGCATATAGTCTTCAGAATGGTAATAATCATAGGATTCACTGGATTTCTAAGTGGATGCACAGACAAGAATATCGTCATCGAAGTAGAAAAAAACACCATCTTGGTTGATGGTGAGAAGATTGAATCCTATCAACTCGACAGCATCTTACAGGTCATTCCAGATGAAAGAAAAAAGTATCCTGTAAAACTATATGTGGAAGATGATGCTCAGATGGGGACAGTATCTGACATCAAGATTTCTCTGAGAAAAAATGGAATGCTAAAAGTGAAGTACTTTAATTAATCCGCTATAAACTTAAGGGAAATAGAATTGACACAATGGCGGGTATTTTTTTCTGTAAATCGTTCTCCGACGAATACGTGCCCTAAGTGCCCATCACAATTTTTGCATAGGATTTCTACCCTTCTTCCATCGGCATCCGTTTCATGTTTTACGGCTCCTGGAATCTCATCATCAAACGATGGCCACCCACATCCGCTGTTAAATTTAGAAGTTGATTTATACAACGGCGTATCACATCTCCGACACACATATGTACCCGCTTCATAGTGCTTGTCATACGCTCCAGTGAAAGGGCGTTCTGTTCCTTTGTGTAAGATTACTCTTTCTTCTTCTGCGGTCAATTTATTGTAATCACTCATTGATTGGGTTTTAGCTTGTGAGAAAATTTTTCCCTCAATTTAGAAATTTTAGGAGATATAACTATTCTGCAGTAAGGGGCGTACCCATTCCTATTAAAGTAATCTTGATGGTATTGCTCAGCAGGATAGAATTCTGAAACAGCACTTACTTCTGTCACAATAGGCTTATCATATAGCGGTGCGGCAATGTTCTTTAATCCCTGTATAGCTAGATTTTTCTGATCATCGTCGTGATAGAAAATAACAGATCTATATTGTGTTCCGCGGTCAGCACCTTGCTGGTTTAATGTCGTCGGGTCATGTGTGGCAAAGAGCACTTCCAACAATTCTGTAAACTGGATAATAGTCGGATCATAGGTTATCTGAATCACTTCTGCATGGCCCGTTGTCCCTGTACAGATTTCTCGGTAGGAGGGATTTTTAATCTTCCCACCCATATACCCAGACACTACTTTTTCTACGCCGATGAGATTCTGAAATACTGCTTCTACACACCAGAAGCACCCGGCACCGAAAGTTGCAATTGCTTTATTGTTACTGTTCATTACCTTATATAATGCTTCTATAGAAAATTAGTTCTTTCCGCTTTCGCAAATGTGCTTTTTTATCCCCATAAAGTATGTATTAATAAAATCGAAAAAAGTTTAGAAAATATGAGTACAACTTGTTCTTAAAGTGCTTATCCTAAAAAACTTGCTGATGAAAAAACGATACACAACTTGTATGGCAACCGTTCTGTGTTGCCTACTTTATTCTTCACTTTTAGGCAATAATGCCACCATTTCTAACCCACAGTATAACAAGCAGACCAGGACCTTGACATTCGACATAGGGTGGAACAACGGATTCCGGGTGAGCACGGAGTGGTTCGATTACATACATCTGGTTATAAAAGTTAAGAATAGCAATGAAAACACCTGGAACCCTGCTCCAGCATTTACAGCCACAGCTATAAGTCTACAGACGCCTAATTCCAGTAACGGCGGATACACAGGTGTATGGCACAGTCCAGGGTTTACTTCTGGTACTGATGGTGGGAGAATGATCATTCAATTTACTGCTGGAACTTTTATCAATCCCAGTTTTAAAATCATGGCTATTGAAATGGTATATGCCGATCATGAAGATTTAGGGTATACCTACCACTTTGGAGATGGGAGCACAAGAAATAGATTGCACGATGGCTCAGATGAAAATCTACCATTTGCATGGGCTCCACCCTATCCAGACATTGAAGTAGGCGATCAAGCAGGAGAACTAGGGTCTACATTTAATATTCCACTGCCATTTGCCATGAGCAATATCCATAAGTCAATGATGAAGTATGAGATCACCCAAGGGATGTATGTAGATTTCTTAAACTGCCTAACTAGACCTCAACAGGATACACGTACTGCAACAGACCTGTCTATCGGAGTTTCTGAAGTTACGGAGATCTATGTTATGAGTGCACGCACTTTCCCCTCTCTAGATAATGGTATAAGGTGTGCATCCACCATTCCCTCTTCTGGTCGCATTACTTTTTTCTGCGATGGCAACAATAATGGAATCGGAAATGAAACCGATGATGGTCTAGATAGGGCTTGTAACTTCTTAGGGTCGGAAGATACCAAAGCCATTCTTGATTGGTTACACCTCATGCCTATGTTGCAAGTTGAATATGAATTATGGTCTCGTGGTGGCGGTCAAGCCGTTCCTGGAGAGTTCGCCTGGGGCAGCACTGCATATCATATTATAGATTTGAATGGGTGGAATCAAGAAGGTACCAGCTCAGAAGTGCACAATGATTTAGGGACTCCTGGTGCCCATGTAAGTACTAATTTTTCTGCCAAAAGAGTAGGTGTATTTGCAGGAGCGAGCACTACCAGAGAACAATCCGGCGCATCTTTCTATGGAATAATGGATCTATCGGGATCTTTAGTAGAATCGGTATATTCCTCACTTACCAATAATGGGGCCGCTCTCCCAGATCCTCAAGAAGTCGGAGATGGTATAATAGGGATCCATGGCAATCACAATCAATTATCGTGGAATAATACCGTCCTGATGGCAACTGGTAAGATGCTTTCCTTCGGGTCCGGGAGCCCAATCTCCCTACTAAACAATGTCATCGAAACCGAACGTTCTTCTTCACAAGGCGCAAGAGGCGTCAGATAAAATCAAAACTAGGACATGAAATATACACTTGCTTTCTTATTAATAAGTACATCTATTCAAGCTCAGTATGCCGGTGGTACTGGTGATGGTTATGAATCTCTGGTAATAATAAATCCGCGTTCTGATCTTACGATGGGCGGGACGGAAGATGGATATGACATTGAGACCTGGGATGGGACAGAGGATTGTACAACCTATCACAGCAACGAATGGAATGGAGGAGATGGCTCATGGCTAGATCCGGAAAAATGGTCACTTAATATGGTTCCTAATGGCTGTCACGATGTAACACATACATCACTCGGTGGAAGCATCAATCTCAGCCATGGAATAGGTCTTGCTCATTCGGTCAACACGAATTACGATATAACGATAGCTGAAGATTCTAGGCTAGAAATCAACCTGCAAGGCAGCACCCTCAATGGCATTAAAGTAAACGGTAATGCCCATCTTAGAAACTACGGATATATATCTATTAAAGACGGAGTCGATCACTACGGTGCGCTGGACATCAGAGGCGATGGGACTGTGCACAACTACCGTACTTTAGAAATTGTAAATCACAGCGGTTTCCAATCTAGAGGAATCAATCTACAAGCTGGAACCCACTTAATCAATTATGATTCTGGTACCATTACCATCGATAATGTGGTGGATGGTTCTTCTATCTATAATTCTGGGCTGGTTGAAAATCAAGGAATGATAGATATTATAGATTCTGATGATGAACACTCCATATTCAATTCGGCATCCTTCTCAGAGTTTCTGAATGAAGGCAGCCTCATCATAGAAAACATTAAAGACAATGGAGTGGGTATTTATACCAATGTAGGTTCTCAGTTCCATCACTCAGGATATATCTTGTTAAAGAGAGGTTGAAAATTATTTACATTTCTTTGTGAATTGGAACAACCAATAAAACCAAAGGAATGAAAGCGCTATCCGTTATATTATTCGTAATTCTATCTTTTTCTGCCGTAACACAATCACTACCCCGTGGAGGTCATCTAGGTATCCGAATGGCTAATATGGATAATGGTATTGTGGTTCAAGAAGTCACTTCAGGAGGAACGGGGGCTTCTATGGACGTCAGACCAGGGGATGTTATTCTGGAGATTAGTGGAATCGAAGTTTCCGGAACCAATGAAATAGAGTACTGGATGAATCAGTTTCAAGTAGGAAAACCAGTTGTATTAAAAGTGATTAGAGATGGAGAAGAATTGATTCTAGTTGGGGATATTCAAGCCAAACCTACTGAGCAGGCAAGTGGGGTCGATATTGAGTATGGTGTTTTAAAAATAGATGAAGGCTTACTTAGAACAATTACTTATTACCCGCAGAAGGTTTCCAATCCTCCTGCCATACTATACATCCAAGATTTTTGGTGTAACTCCATTGACTATTATGCAGATGACTACCCTACGGTTAAGAAAATAGCTCAGCAAGCTGCTAAAAGTGGATATGCCATCATGCGTGTGGAAAAACCCGGTTCTGGAGATAGCAAATCTAAAACTCCTTGCTGGGAGATGGGCTTTAAAAAAGAAACCATAATCTATCAGGAAGCCATAGCATCATTGATTAAGAATAAAAAAATAAATGGTGAAAGGATATCTCTTCTTGCTCATGGTTACGGTGGAAATTATGTTTCTGCAATACTAAAGAAACACGGTAATGTAAGAGCAGGCATCTATGGTTTCTACAATCAGGTAGATCAATCGTTTCAGAGAATGAGATCGGACCAGTACTGGAAAGAAGGGCGAAAGTCGTTTAATAAAAAATCTTGGTCAGGGATAGCAAGTAGGTTATTCGTTATGGAGGAAGGAATTATAGTACAGAAAAAGGCTAGAATAGACCAGAAGAAATTGATGAATTATATAGGCAAGAAAAATACTAGGACTGAATCATTCCCTTCGATTAATTCATTTTTCGTAGAGGTGGGAAGTAAGGAAAACTATGCATCGTTGATAAATAAAAATCAATTTAATGCAGATTATATAAACGATAATTACAATCCAGATCCAATTGATCGTTTTATTAAGTGGTTAAGTGAAAATTAAATAAAGGCATATCAACATATAACTTGCTGATAAAGAACCTGATATTAAACAAGGAAGTATATAAGGAACTAAATTGAAGAATTTTTCTTTGGTAAAGAGGCAAGTAATACTATATTTGCATCCCGCTAGAAAGATAGCGGAATAAATAACATCGCGGGGTGGAGCAGTTGGTAGCTCGTCGGGCTCATAACCCGAAGGTCGTAGGTTCAAGTCCTGCCCCCGCTACTAAGCAAAAGGTCGGTTCGTTTTCGAACTGACCTTTTTTATTTTTTGGTTTATATGGATGATAAGATTTTATATAGTGTTTATTGTCTTTACTCAGCTAAGTACGATAAGATTTACATTGGTTATACTTCTAATCTAATTCAAAAATTCTATTCACATAATCAGCTATCTAATAAAGGATGGACTAAAAAATTTAGGCCTTGGATCGTTGTTTATTTAGAATGGAATCTCACCAAATCAGATGCTCTAAAAAGAGAAAAATTTCTTAAATCAGCAACTATATAGTGTTTATTGTCTTTACTCAGCTAAGTACGATAAGATTTACATTGGTTATACTTCTAATCTAATTCAAAAATTCTATTCACATAATCAGCTATCTAATAAAGGATGGACTAAAAAATTTAGGCCTTGGATCGTTGTTTATTTAGAATGGAATCTCACCAAATCAGATGCTCTAAAAAGAGAAAAATTTCTTAAATCAGCAACAGGACGAGATTTCCTCAGAAATTTAATAATTGAAAATTACATATAGCGCGTCGGACTCTTATCCGCCTTATAGGCGGACGTAGGTTCAAGTCCTGCCCCCGCTACTAGAAACACTTGCAATCAATTGATTGTCAAGTGTTTTTTATTTTATGGGTGTCGGGTTAGGTGTCGTTTAAGTTCTAAGATTTTTCATAAGTTACTCTATTAAATATTTGTAAGTGTTTAGAAATCACTCTATTCAATCTACATCAGTAGACTGAAATAAAATCTAGAGTATGATATTTATTACCCCAGTCTTAAATTAATCCTAATTGCTATTCATATAATAATAGCAGTTGCAAGAGTATCTTATAATATTGCAAAGTCAAAAATCAATAACCAATTATATTCAAGATATGTAGTCGGATGGTCAGTGTCTAATTCTATAGATACCGAATGCTGTCAGCAGACTTTGCAAGAAGCGATTAGTATACATGGTAAACCAGGCAATATTAATTCAGACCAAGGTTCACAGTTCACTTCAACGA
>CAZFJO010000210.1:0-6972 GCA_964518915.1 uncultured Saprospiraceae bacterium | reverse complement strand
TGCATCATCGATGGTGTCCATAATTCTTCTTGCGCATTGGGTGCAAATGCATCGTAGTATATAATGTCGAAATATTCTTTAGTGGAAACTTCTTGGATATCGACAATCCATTTGCGGAAGCGGAAATAATCGGATAACGAAGTATAATTTTCTGAGTGGCTTAACTCATGCATGAGCCGAAAGGATTCTTCGTTCGATTCTGCGGATAAATAAGACAGGTAATTAAGGCGATCAGCGTCTGCAACAGAAATCGGAAATTTCTCTACCGCCGTATAAGATACTTCTGTCAGATACCTGTCGGATTCTAGCAGCGTAAGTAAGGCATTTAATCCTGTGCCGAGTCCCATCTCTAAGATCCGTAATGAGGTGTTGCCGTTTATTCTTCTGAAATGAAAACCAGCGGATAAGAAAACCGTTAGGCTCTCTAGAATAGCTCCATGCTTACTGTGATAAGTGACTCCGAAAAGTGACGACTCCAGGGTGTGAGAACCATCGTCAGAAACAATAATGGCATCACCCGCCATAGGCGTAACTTAAACTTTCGTTTAATTCTTCAACCGAAATATCAAAATGGGAAGCGTCATAAATGACTTCTTTACCTTTTATTAATATAAGTTGAGGTGATTCATGATGTACGGAAAGCTGTTCCGCAATCTGATTAGAAATAGGGCGGTATCTCAAGAGATCTAAGTAATGAAAATCTGTTTCCACCTGGACTTGATCAAGCTTAGATTCCAGCCTCATTTTAGCCATAGAACTGATGGGACAGCTCGTACTGTGCTTAAAGATAACCTGTGGCTTGCTTGAAGAGGCGGCTATGATATCTTGCAGCTCTTCAATTGATTCTAATTTATTCCAATTCATCTAAAAGAAAAAATCTAGTAAATTAAAACTTTCTGTAAGTTCATAAGGGCATCCAGTACCTCCTCGGTTACAAGAAGAAACGAATACGATGATTACCAATAATCCTAGGATTTTAATTAATGCTTTCTTTCTCATTTTCTATACGATTCTTTAACAAAGATATGACCTAAACGGTTCATTGCCACAGGATAGTATGAAATTATACTTATCCTAATACAATTCCGTCGGAATTACAATTCTGATAACACTTTGAAGGAGAAAACGTCCAATAACTGTATGCAAAATTAACTTTTTAATCTTTAAGCCACCAGATCCATCTAATTTTATAGATAATTGTAGGCTGTAATACAATTATATGAAGCGAATTCACTTTATTGCTATCGGTGGCAGTGCAATGCACGGCCTAGCTATAACCTTAAGTCAAAAAGGATACCATATTACCGGATCTGACGATGAAATTTATGACCCGTCACGATCTATGCTCAATAATGCCGGCTTACTTCCAGAAAAAGTAGGGTGGTTTCCAGAAAAAATAAATGCAGATATCGATGCCATAATACTAGGGATGCATGCCCGTATTGATAACCCTGAACTTGAAAAAGCCCGACAATTGAATATTCCGATATATTCATACCCTAGTTTTGTGGCGAGTGAATCGGAAAGTAAGAAGCGGGTAGTCGTCGCTGGAAGTCATGGTAAGACAACAACGACATCTATGATCATGACTGCCCTGGCAGCATCTGGACAGAAATACGATTACCTGGTCGGTGCCCGTCTTCCAGGTTATCAGAATATGGTAGAAATATCTGACGCTCCATTGATTGTTATAGAAGGAGATGAATACTTGAGTTCGCCGATAGACAGGAGGCCTAAGATCCATCATTACCATCCGCATATAACCATCCTTACTGGCATAGCATGGGATCACATAAATGTGTTTCCTACATATGAGAATTATAAGGAACAGTTTAAAATATATATAGATTCTATTGTAGAAGGAGGTGTTCTTATCTATAACGCTGCAGACCCTGACGTTACAGAGGTCGTACAAGATAGACGTGCGGACATACAGGCCATTCCATACACGGGTTTATCCCTTGATGGTAACAATCATGTAACCTATAATGGGTCTACTTATACTTCAGCCATCATAGGCAAACATAATTATCAGAATATGGCTGCTGCTCTTCAGTGTTGTCTTTCGCTGGGAATCAGCGAAAAAGCATTCTTCTCGGCGATGGTTGATTTTTCTGGTGCTGCTAAGCGATTGCAACTTATAGATCAATCCAGTGATTATGGAGCTTACTTAGATTTTGCTCATGCGCCGTCCAAGGTCGCTGCTACTACAGAAGCAGTCAAGGAATGGTATAATCAGAGGAAGTTACTGGCTGTTCTGGAGTTACATACCTTTTCTAGTCTTAATGCAGAATTTATCAATCAATATCAAGGTTCGATGGAGTCTGCTGATGAAGCATGGGTATACATAGATGATCATACACTGGCTATGAAGAAGATGTCTGTTTTAGAAGAAGATCAGATTTTACAAGCTTTCAATCATCGTAACCTGACTATTATAAGATCAAGGCCAGCGCTAGAATCGAAGTTGCGAGAAATTAATAAAAACGGACTTACGGTGTTAATGATGACAAGTGGAACTTTTAAAGGATTGCCCTTGAAGGATTTCTTGTGTAAAGAATAACTGTAATTTTTTGATTCAGAGGCGATACTTTTCTACATTTGCAACTCTTTAAAAACGATCTACATATTATGGCAAGAATATTAAACCTCAGAGATGCGCTCAGAGAAGCGATGCAAGAAGAAATGAGAAGAGATGAGAATGTCTTCTTAATGGGAGAGGAAGTAGCAGAATACAATGGTGCATATAAGGTGAGTAAAGGACTTCTTGATGAGTTCGGTGCGAAGCGGGTTATAGACACACCTATCGCTGAACTGGGATTTGCAGGAATCGGAGTCGGTGCTGCTATGAATGGACTTCGTCCTATTGTAGAGTTTATGACATGGAACTTTGCGGTACTAGCATTTGACCAGATAGTCAACAATGCAGCGAAGACCTTGTCGCAATCTGCGGGTCAGTTTAGCTGTCCGATTGTATTCCGAGGACCGTCAGGTTCTGCGGGTCAGTTGGCACAACAGCATTCTCAGACTTTCGAGGCATGGCTTGCTAACTGTCCTGGACTGAAGGTAATCTCTTGTGTAGATCCTAAAGATTCTAAGGGCCTTCTTAAATCTGCTATCCGAGATGAAGACCCTATATGCATTATGGAATCTGAGTCTTTTTATGGATTAAAAGGAGAGGTTCCAGAAGGAGAATATTTGACGCCGATCGGAAAAGCTGCCATAAGAAGAGAAGGGACCGATGTGACTTTAGTATCCTTTAATAAGATGATGGAAGTGGTGAAGACTGCTGCAGACGAACTGGCTAAAGAAGGGATAAGCGCAGAAGTAATTGATTTAAGAACGATACGTCCGCTTGATCACCACACACTGGTTGAGTCGGTTAAGAAAACCAACCGCATGGTTGTAGTTGATGAGTCCTGGCCATTTGCCGGGGTATCTGCTGAGATAGCGTATGAGATTCAGAAGTATGCATTCGATCACTTAGACGCACCTGTGACAAGGGTGAATTCTGCAGATACTTCGCTGCCTTATTCTCCTCCATACATCGAGGAATACCTTCCTAATCCTGCAAAAGTAATCCGCGCAGTAAAGGAAGTTATGTACGTTTCGTAATTAGTTTTTCTTAAACAACTTCATCGGTCTATCATTGATCCCGAAAATTAGGTTGTCGCCGTTTAGAGTGACTATGTCTCTGACATCTCCTTTGACGTGAATTCCTGATTTTTCTAAAGGGACTACCTCGAAACGTCCGCTGCCTTTGTTCAATAGGACTTGGCCGTAATGTCCATCTAATCTAGCTGTTTCAACTTCCATCTGATGGTGGTTGCCTCCGCATATAAAATCTATTTTTCCGTCTCCATCTACATCTGTCGGTAGGAGTGTATGTATGGAAGAAATCTGAGCTTCTTGAGGGAAGGGGAGGAAAGAATAGGTATTTCCCTCATTCAAGAATACACCACTTCGAAATTCAGTAGCTGCGTAATTCTGTGAGGAAGAGATCTTTTCTTTTCCCAGTATGTCTATTACTTCTGCTTTCGCAAATGCATCGTACGTTTTATACTTTTCTGCTATAAAAGGCATCTGCTCCGAAGTACATTGACGTCCACGCAGCGGATATTCTTTTTTCTCTTCGTAGTAACTAAGGACAAGGTCGTCGGTTCCTGAATTATCGAAGTCATCTAAATACACGCTAAATGGAAATTCTGGAGATGCCTTGTACTTTATATTGGTCCCTAGGTTGCCAGCTATCAGATCAAGATCTCCGTCTTGATCTACATCTTCTGCTTTAAGACAATTCCACCAGCCTATAGACTTCGACAGGCTCTCTTGTGCAGTATGCTCCTTCCAGGACTCCGCTTCATAAGACAATATCCTGGGAGACATCCACTCACCTACAAGTAATAATTCAGAAGATCCGTTGCCATCGATGTCTTCCCATGCAGCGTCGTGGATCATACCTAGGTTTTTAAACAAAGGTTCTTCTTCTTGCTTGAACATAGGCTTTTCCGCTGTGCTTACATTTTCTAAAAGATAGCTTTCTACAGGACTTGGGTACCTTCCGGGTTGTTGTTCTCCACAGACGAAGAGATCCATATCACCATCGTTGTCATAATCTAGTACGAGAGGAGATGTTGTACTTATTGCTAGTCGAGGAAGGGCAGAATTGATTAAGGAGAAATTGCCTTTTCCGTCATTTATAAGAAGGCGGTCTCTATACTTATTGTGATTAGGCTGTCTTTCGTTGCCGCCGGAAGCAATATATAAATCAAGGTCTCCATCTCCTTCTACATCTAGGAAGGCGGCACCTCTATCTTCATGTCCTGCCTGACGATCCCAGAGATCTCCCGACTGTTTCTGGTATCCATTCTTAGAACTTAAGAATAGGGTAGGCGCCTGTCCGAGTGCGCCTCCAACAAATAAATCGTCGGTCTGATCTCCATTGACATCACCTACTGCGAGACAAGGTCCACCATGTGATAACTTGTATGGAAGTAAGGATTCTAGTTCGTAGTCGTTGTACTGGTTTTCTCTATGGGTATGGACGATTCCAGGAATCATCTGATCATCATAGTAAGGGGCTTTGTCTAAATCGGATTTAGGTGTTGAGGCATCTGCAATATTAATCTCGAGGGTCTGATTGGAATCGATATTCTTAAGGATTGATTGTTTTCCATTATACCAGTCAACAATTAAGGTAGGTATTGTATTCAATTGACCCAGACCGAAGTGTAGCTTTAAGGATGAAGAAGACATAAACCCACGTGATGGATTAAGCTCTCTTACTAGTTTCGTTTCTTCATTTAATTCAATGGTAACTCTAGAACCGAACGCCATTGTATTCATTCCATCTCCTTTTAATTGAATGGATAAGTGATTTCCATTGTCAGTAGATAGGTTCTCCACAATCTGGGCGGGACTGTCCATGTTGTTTAGTATAAGGTCTAAATCTCCATCTCCGTCGAGGTCTGCATATGCAGCCCCATTAGATAAGGAAGGTTCTAGACCTAAAATCGTATTGTTATCTGCTTGGGTGAAAGTGAGGTTTCCATTGTTGACATAGAAGAAATTTTCTTTCGGGTATTCAGGCATTAAAGCGATCACTTCTTCATATAGAGCTTGAGGGGATTCCGCACGGATGCGCCTTAAGGAATCATATCTTGCTTTCTGGATTTTATTGATGTCGTTGTTTCTGGGGTTTTTCTTAATCCCATTATGAATAAACAAGTCGTTGTATCCATCATTGTTAAAATCAAAAAATAAGGGACCCCAAGACCAATAAGTATTCGGTACGCCTGCTAGTTGTGCGATTTCTGAAAATGCAGGTTCTTGATTAGAAGATACGTTTCCTTGATTAAGGTGTAATGAATTGTACATGTATTGATGATGTAGGCCCATGCCTACCAGGTTGTAAAACTGTTCAGGGTCCATAGAACTCATATTGACTTTCAATCCATAATTGGTATTGGCCGTCATGTCCAGTGTCATTACATCCATTTTTCCATCGTTGTTGATATCTCCTGCATCTGCACCCATAGAGAACAGAGAGTGATGGCCCATTGATGTCTGGGCAATTTCAGTGAACGTTCCGTCTTTCTGGTTTAAGTAAAGATGGTCGTCATCGGAGTAATCATTGCTTACGAAAAAATCCATCCAGCCGTCATTGTTGACATCTGATATAGTCAGGCCGAGCCCAAAACCCAATCTCGTTCCTTGGATGCCTGTTTTGTATGTCACCTCTGTAAATCTTCCTTGATTGTTTTGATAAAGCTTATCTCCCTGACCAGTACTAGGGCTGTTAATAAGTTCTTTTATTTCGTAATCATTATAAAAGTATGCACTGTGATTGATTTCAACCATGTCTAAATCACCATCTCTATCATAGTCGAAAAATCCTGCTTGGGTTGAATAATTCGTAGAGTTGAGGCCATAGCGCTGTGCTTCTTCTTTAAAATAGGGCTGACCTTCTTTATTATTGCCTTGATTGATATACAGTTCATTTTGTCTCTGTGAAGGATCATTATACGGGCCGCTTTTGCATATATAGATATCTAACTTACCATCTCCGTTTATATCCACAGTGGTAACACCTCCCGGAAATCCAGCCTTTCCTTCTGCACCAGATTCTGCAGATACGTCTATAAAATTCAGGTCTCCCTGATTTAAGTAAAGCTTATTCTTTACGCTATTTCCAACAAAGTATAAGTCTTCCTTAGAGTCACCATTAAAGTCTCCTACAGCAACCCCACCTCCGTTATAGTAGTAATCGTATAGAAAAATGTTCTTAGTGTAAGTCTCTTCTAAGATGTTTTGAAAAGCAATCCCTGTGTCCTCAGGTGATAGATGCCTGAACAAGGGTTTACTTAGAGTAGCATCCGCAGTTAATGATACAGAAGCTTGATCTTGCCCACAGCTGAAATAAAGAATAGCTACTAAAATGAATAATGCCTTCCCTCTCATAGATTAAATATT
>CAZFJO010000209.1:0-7106 GCA_964518915.1 uncultured Saprospiraceae bacterium | reverse complement strand
ACTCAAGAAAGTGTTGTAAAATCAATGAATTACAGCTCCGCTAAATCGTCTGCGTTTATTAAACTTAAAGATAGGCTGTCCAAAAAACTTGAACATGGTCTTTTGTTTTTTGAGCCCAATAAGGAAACTTCCATAATAGGTAAGACGTATATCAAACTATTGAGAAAACAATTCCAGCATAGAGTGTTGGTAATGACTAACAACAGAAAAATAAGTCAATTAAATATTGAGAAAGACATTGCTCTTGCTATAAAGTATGGATTTCATAATATTATAGTACAATTATGCAATTGGGCCATAATGAACTACGGCTTCATAACACCAAATCTTAAAAAACTAAATTATTATACAGAGGTATCAGAGATTGCATTCGAAGATATGAAGGCTGACTTTGTAGTTAGAAAACAGTATTCCCTAATATCCCATCATGCCTTAATCAAACGAAAAAGCTCTCAAGACATCATACAAATGTATGAAGATTTTAAAATAGAACTAAGCAATCTGAGTGTTCAGAACCCTTCCTATTTTTATATTTTACAACTTTATGAAATTCAAGTTTACATTAACTCTCTAAAAAACAATCATTCCGAAATTATTAAAATTTCTAAAGAGCTAGAGTCCAATATAATACATCGTGGTTTTTATACAGATCACTTAGGATATAAACTAGAATCTAACAAAATAAACGCCCTCTTAAGGCTTAAGCGATATGAAGAAGCTACAGATCTTCTCTCTGATAAATTCTCTTCATTAAACTTCACAGATTTTAACCTTACAAAAGCGAAGACGCTGGAATTTAAAACATATATCTTAGCAAAAAACTACAACAAGGCACATTCCATTGCTAAGTGGTGCTATTACAATAAGTCAATCGCCCATTATTCCATTAATCACCAACTCTGGACAATCAACTATTTTTATATGCGTTTTCTTCTTGCCGTAGATGGGCAGATAGATCCTAAAGAATTACGACTAGGTAAGTTTATGAATGAAGTTCCGCTATACTCTAAAGATAAAAGAGGGTTTAATGTCTCTGTTCTTATCTGTCAGATGCTGTTTTTTTTAATCAAGAAAAAATTCAACCCTTTTATCGATAGAATGGATGCCCTCAGACAATACAGTTTCAGATACCTGAAAAGCGATGATACTCTACGTTCTAATTGCTTCATTAAAATGTTGCTTAAATTGCCCGATGTCGGATTCCACCCGGTGCGTGCACATGCGCATGTACAGAAAGAATATAAAAAACTTATGTCAACAGAATATCCCATCGATCAGAACCTCACCACCATAGAGGTCATTCCTTATGAAGAACTGTGGCGCATTATTTTAGAACTCATGACTAAGCAAAAAAACATAGCTTAATTTTATGACCAAGCAATATTATGTCCTCTCATTTCTCTTAAGCATGTGTGCAACGTGGTTGTCTCCTAGCCTACTGTCTCAGGAAAAATCCGGCTTATCACTGTCTTCGTCTTCTGGAATGCTCGGTGTCGATATTAATCCATCTTCCTCAATGCTCTTTCAGGAAGACATACAAGTAACGGCATTTAATTTTCATCATTTCATCGAGACAGATTATGCCCGTGTGAGCAGAACGAATCTATTTGACTTGATCGGAAACCTAGACAATATAGAGCCCATCGGCAACCCTTCTGAAGTCAATGACGGAACAACCGAAAGGCAACTTATTTTCGATAGGGATGCAGGAAATAAAAACATCGCCATTCAAGGATCCATGACCTGGGCTTCAGTATTGCTGAAAAAAGACAACAGAACAAGGGTGGGCGCTTATATTAAATCTCGCTACTCCGGTTCTGGATTCAACCTGCCGGAATCCATAGGGTATTATGAAGCAGCCGCAATCAATGGTGGCAATGAAGTATCCATCCCACCGTTTTCTGTATCCGGGTTGTCATGGACTGAACTCGGTGGACACTATGCGCATACCTATAATCAGAATGCCTACGAGTCTGCGGCTATCGGCATCAATGCTAAGTTGATCTTACCACACGAAGGAGGAAGGTTCTCTACTGAAAACCCCATTATCTACCGTAGGAATGGCGACACATATGAAGTTGATTCCCTTACTATATCATCTGGCTATAATACCTATGTAACTGGACAACAAGACATCGTAAGATTCAATGGAATCGGAATCGGTGGAGACATCGGAATCTCATATTACAACGACAGTTACAGTTATGGCTTCTCTCTTATTGATGTAGGAATAGCCTATGTTCCAGGCAGTGCTGAAAGTTATAAAATAAGGTCGGACAATACCGTTGTATTCGATGCCACACCGATTACTGATCCAGAAGACTTGATAGAAATTTTCACTGAAATAGACAACCAGTTAGAGCCTCAGATATCAGAGCTGGTAGAATCAGGAGGCAGTTACAGCTTAAGCCTTCCCACGGCTATAAGCATGCAATACCGTCAGCGATTAAACCACCTATTTAGTCTCGGTGCACAATGGGTCCAGGGCTTTCCTTTATTACCAGGTACCATAAAGCGACCCGCTTCTCTGACGGTAAGCCCACTGGCTAGAATAGGCGATCTAGAAATGAGCCTTCCCATCAACTTATACAATTACGAATCTCTCAGAGCTGGGTTCAGCATAAAATATAGATACCTATACTTCGGTTCTGATTACGCAGCCAGCCTTGTCGGCAGAAACCCGTTTTCAGGTACTGACATATACTTCGGATTGTTGTGGTCCCCACGACCCGCTAAAAAGAAATCGCTATCCGAGTGTTATCGGTTCTGAGTTTCTACTTCTTCGCTGATGTGGTGCGCCAGCGCTACATATTCCTCCTGAGTCATGGCTACCCTTTCTTTAGAAAAATCCATGTCAGAAAGTGAATTGATCGGAATCAAGTGTATATGTGCATGCGGCACTTCTAGTCCGATAACGGTTACACCGATCCGGTTACATGGTACAACCGTTTTTATGGCATGAGCTATTTTCTTAGAAAAAAGAGTGAGTTCTGTAAGGATGTCATCTGGTAGGTCATAGATGTAATCTACCTCTTGCTTAGGTACTACGAGGGTATGTCCTCGTTGCACCGGATTGATATCCAGAAAAGCAACACAGTAATCGTTTTCGGCGACCTTATAACAAGGAAACTCTCCCGCTATTATTCTAGAAAATATACTAGCCATTATAGCGTGATCTCTAGTACTTCGAAACTGATCATACCTGCTGGCGTCTGTATCTCTGCAATGTCTCCTACCGCCTTGCCCAGCAAGCCTTTTCCGATCGGAGAGTTAACAGATATTTTTTTCTGCTTTAAGTCGGCTTCAGACTCTGACACCAACTGGTAAGTAAGTTCCCTATTGACTTTTAGGTTTTTAAGCCTCACGTTAGAAAGGATGGTTACATTAGAAGAATCTAGCTGGCTCTTATCGATTATCCTTGCGCTCGCAACGGCTTTTTCCATCTCATTGATCTTCATCTCTAGCATCCCTTGTGCGTCCTTGGCCGCATCGTACTCTGCATTTTCTGACAAGTCTCCTTTCTCCCGAGCTTCTGCTATGGCTTGCGCAGCTTCTTCTCTTCCTTTAGTCTTTAAGAGTTCTAGTTCTCCTGACAATTTATCATACCCTTCTTGTGTCATGTAAGAAATATCTGACATTTTACGACGATTTATATGTGTTTAATGAAAGAGGAATAGCCTATTCACCCATCAAGGGTGCCCAGTTTAGGATTATATTTTTCGTTAGGTTATTCACAGTGACTATTCCGTATACCCTATGAAAATACAATTCTTTTCTAAATGGTTCACTATGAGAGGAACATTTTATATGAAAGAGGCTTAACTATGGTCTATACTATCCTCTAAGATCAAGTCTTTTTAGGGTGTTGGGCCTTATCATACTGCTTTTTCCTCGGCTATCCTTTCCGTTTTTTTATCGATCAATATCGGTCATCTCTGACATAAGGCAGTATATCCATCCGCATCACTTCCATACTCGGAAACCCGAAATCTTCTACAATTATTCCTTCTATGAGGTAACATCCCTTCCCTTTAAACGGGTATGCAGCTAGGCTCGGAGGGAAGTGTGTCGTATCAAAAAAATCGCCATTCGTATCCAACCAGGTTCCGAAATTCATCAGCTTACGATTGACCGTAGTTACGTTTTTGCGGGCGACGTAGTAGCCCAGCATCTTAACTTTCTTTCCCAGAAAATCATTCATCTGGTTGGTCACAATCTCTCCTCTATACTTGGTCTTCAATAGGTCAAATGGAGAACACAGAGGAAAACCCAGCAACTCTATCTCATCGAATGCTTGCTCATGTGGGCCCTCATCCAGAATCGGCAACTCATACTCTTCTCGGTCTACGCCAAATATGCTGCGCTCCATCACGTGCTCTCTTTTTACTTGACTATGGACGGCATTTTTCTCCCACATAAGTGCATACTTGTTCTTGCCCGTAAATCGAAAGGCCCCTATCCGGATCAATATCTCCAGTTGGTCCTTAGATATATCAAGCCTACTCACGAAATCTTCCAAGTCTAAAAACGCACCTCCCTGTATCCTTTCTTCTACAATTGTTGCGGCTACCTTCTTCTCAAGATCTGCAATATGAATCAAGCCTATGTAGATCGACTTCACGAGAATCGTCGACAGGTAATTGCTGTGGTTTACACAAGGTGCTTCTATGATGGCTCCACACATCCGCGCTTCATGGATGTATAATTCTGTAGAATAAAACCCACCGAAATTATTGATTACCGCAGTCATAAACTCAAGCGGAAAATAGGTCTTGAGGTATAGGCTCTGGAACGACTCGACAGCGAAGCTCGCCGAGTGCGCCTTACAGAAAGAATATCCACTGAAGCTTTCTATCTGCCTCCACACTTCTCTAGAAAGCTCATCGGGGTAACCCCGCTTCTTACAGTTGATAAAATATTTCTGCCGCAACCGCTCGAAGGTGTCGGAGTTTTTTTTCTTTCCCGTCATGATTCTGCGCAGCACATCTGACTCATCCAGGTCTAGTCCCGAGAAGTGGTGTACAATCTTCATTACGTCTTCTTGATATACCATGACACCGTACGTCTCTCCGAGATGCTCCTCGAAAACCGGATGTATGTACGTATACGATTGTGGATTGTGGTAGCGATGGATATACTCGCGCATCATTCCAGACTTCGCAACCCCAGGACGGATGATAGAACTTGCCGCAACCAGGTGGACATAATCCTTGCACTCCAGTTTCATCAGTAGTCCGCGCATGGCTGGCGATTCGATGTAAAAACATCCGATACATTTTCCAGATTGCAACTGTGCCCGGACACGCTCATCTTCTTTAATCACATCCACTTGGTGGATGTCGACGGATCGTCCTTGATTGTGCTTAATCAGCTTGACCGCATCCTTGATGTGGCCGAGACCTCGCTGACTCAGAATATCATACTTATGAAACTGCAAGTCTTCCGCGCCATACATATCGAAGTGGGTCACCGGAAATCCCTTAGGCATCATCTGCAATGCCGTAAAATAATTGAGCGGTTCTTCACTGATCAGAATACCTCCGGCATGGATAGAAAGATAATTAGGGAACCCTTCGATTTTTTTTCCGTGCTTGAATATGTGCTTGGCATACGGGTGGTGGCGTTCCGTCGCCTGCGGATAGCTTACAATAAGATCGATGTCTGCCTTAGGCAGACCGAAAACTTTTCCGAGTTCTCGGATGATCGATTTTCCTTTAAAGGTATTGTACGTTGCCAGCAGTGCCGTGTGTTCCTTTCCGTATCTTTTAAAAACATAATCAGTTACATCGTCGCGCTCGTCCCAGGAAAAATCTATGTCGAAATCTGGTGGCGAGCTCCGGTGTGGATTTATAAATCGTTCGAAATATAAGTCAAGGTCAAGGGGATCTACATCGGTAATCATCAAGTTAAATGCCACGATAGAGTTAGCCCCGCTTCCTCTTCCGACATGGTGGTATCCTGCGTTGCGCGCATAGCGGACGATGTCCCAGGTAATCAGAAAGTAAGGCGCGAAACCTAGGCGCTCCACTACGGCCAGTTCCTTCTTCGTCCGTTTCATAGCTCTGCTGTGTCGCTCACCATATCGTTCTATGCAACCATTTATGGCAAGCTTATAAAGGAGTTGTTTGTCTCCTTCTTCACTCCCGGTAAATGTTCTGCGGTTGTTCTTAAAACTGCTTTCCATGTCGATGCTACACTTCGTCAAAATATGTTCTGTATTCTCAATCACTAGGGGATACGCTTGAAAAGTTTCTTTCAACTTATCATCGGAAAGAAATACTTCTGATGCCTTGGCGCACTGACCGAGTTCTAGTTTCGGTAAGATGACATTAAGGTCAATGCATCGCAATAGGCGGTGGGTGTTGTAGTCTGATTGCCCTCCGAAAGTAACCGGTGCCCATACAACTAATTTTTCCTGATACTTGCGTAAGTAAGAACTGTATAGCGCATTCACTTCTTCTGGCCGGACTCCTATATACTCATACGATGCAAGCTTGCCGATGGGTTTCGGCAATTTCTTATATATGGTATATCCGTTTTTCAACTCTGGCCCTACTTCTGGAAGTTCTTGATCTTCTAGACTGTGTGCGGTCAGCCAGTGATTGATCTCTCTCCACCCTTCTTTATTCTGTGCTATGCAGGCGTAGAGAAACTCGTGGTTTCTATTTCTAAACTCTACACCTAGAATGGGTTTTATATCCCGCTTCTTGCACGCCTCGATAAAGGCATACGATGCAGATGTATTGTTTATGTCCGTAAGTACCAGTCGCTCTACGCCACACTGGTTAGCTCGCTGTACCAATTCTTCCGGCGAGAAGGTTCCGTACTTAAGGCTGAAATAAGTGTGGCAGTTAAGATGCATGTCGGTCTTTTCGTCTTTTTGTAACAGAAAAAGCCGACCAATATCCAACAAATTTATGGTTGAGTCAAGTGTTTCTTAAAAGAAATTATAGACAGAAAAATTCACACCCCATGTAATGGATAAAACGATTCAGAAAGAAAACAGCAGAGACAATGGCGTCAATCTCTAGGAGGCTTCTGGCGCATCTTCTTAACCTGAGAACGTTTCGATTTATTCTTCATCCTTTCTGCCTTGGCAGCAGCAG
>CAZFJO010000208.1:4141-7226 GCA_964518915.1 uncultured Saprospiraceae bacterium | reverse complement strand
ACTCAATAGAACAATTTATTAATTTAAAACCAACTAATACATGAGAGCATTTTTAATTGCTTTGTTTGTTTTTCTTTGGTTTTTACTTGGTTACTTTATGTGGCAATGCCACGAGCAAAAGTGTCTTGCCGATGATGGTGAAAAAGTAAAAGTACAAGAGGAAGTATCTACGCCCCCGGCGGCTGTAGAAGAAAAATACGGACCTCTTACTTTTAACTATTCGGATGGCAAGGCAGTAACTGGTGAAGGCTGGGAAGACTATAAAGCGTCACTCACGGAAAACTGGAAAGAAGGAGAATATCTTGAAATTACAGGATTGTACCGTAGTGATGAAACGAATAGTTCAACCTTTGAAAACCTAGGTCTTTCGCGGGCTAATGAGACTAAATCACTTTTCTCACCACCTGTTTCGGATGACTTTATTGTGTTGAAATCAAAATTAGTTGATGACAACGTGAATAAAGACAAGAGATTTGCGTCAGCGGATATCAGAAGATATGTCGTAAGCGATGCCATTGATGAGTCTATTCCTGATAAAACCATTATTAGATTCCCTTTTAATTCAACAGATAAACTTAATGATAGCGGCGTAGAAAGTTATCTTAATAAAGTTGCTGATCGAGTTAAAAAGTCTGGAGAAAGGGTCAGCCTTACAGGGCATACCGATAACGTGGACTCTAATGCGTTTAACAATGCGCTTGGACAACGTAGAGCAGATATCATTAAGCGATACTTAATTTCAAGAGGGGTTCCTGCTAATAAAATAATTGCTCAATCCAAGGGTGAAGATTCTCCGATTGCAAGCAATGATTCTGCTCAGGGACGGGCCCAGAATAGAAGAACCGAATTACAAATTATAAAATAGAAAAAATCAACACTGATGAATAATATATTAATGACATATTGTGATTTTCCCTGGTGGTTAGCTTGGATATTGCCTTTTTTACTAGGACTACTTATCGGGTGGTTATTATGGGGAAGATTTAAAGCTATGATTGCTGATCTAGAAGGTAAGATCCGTGGTCTCAATAAAAAGATTTCAGATCTAGAAGCAGATCTTGCTGCTTGCAGAAGTAAGCGTGCAGAAGCTGATAGTGATCTAGCACTTGCTAGAGGTAGGGTTAAGGAATTAGAAGCCGAAGCACAAGCTGCCGCAGAATTGCGGGCATCTGCTGAAGCACAAGCAGCCAAGGATGCTAAGGCTGCTGCAGAGGCTAAAGCCGCTGCTGACGCTAAGGCTGCCGCAGATGCTAAAGCTGCTCGTGAAGCACAGGCTGCCGCTGACGCTAAAGCTGCTGCCGATGCAAAGGCTGCTCGTGAAGCGCAAGCTGCTGCAGATGCTAAAGCTGCTGCCGATGCCAAAGCCGCTGCTGCTGCTAAAGCTGCCGCTGATGCTGAGGCTGCTGCCAAAGCTAAGGCTGCTGCTGCAATGAATACACCAAAGGTCGATATGTCTGCCGCTGTTACAGGATTCGCAGCATCAACTGCAAGTACTCCACCACCACCTCCGGCACCTAAGGCAGATATGTATGCTGCACTTAAGGAAGATAATTTACAAGTAGTAGAAGGAATCGGACCTAAGATGGAGTCTGTATTGAAAGACAATGGTGTACATAGATGGGGAGCACTCGGAAGAAAATCTAAAGGAGAGCTTGATGGAATTTTAGGAAAGTATGGAGATAAATACAGAATCATAGACCCATCTAGCTGGGCGGCACAAGCCTCACTGGCAGACCAAGGAAAATGGGATGACTTAATTGCCATGCAGAAGAATCTTAATTCTGGAAGATCTGATACGGCAACTGGGCCTACAGACTCTAAGGTTGAAAAGATGCTGATAAAACTCGGCGTACTTAAGAGATGGAAGCAAGATGACCTCAAGGCAGTAGAAGGAATCGGACCTAAGATTGAACAGCTCTGTCACAATGCAGGAATAAAGACGTGGAGAGCTCTATCTCAGACTTCGGTAGAAAGATTGCAACAGTTGCTTGACGCTGCTGGTTCTAGATACAAGCTCGCTGATCCTGGAACATGGCCTAAGCAAGCTGGAATGGCTGCTGATGGATTGTGGGATGAGTTGACCGCATATCAAGATGCATTACAAGGAGGGAAATAATAATTCCTTCAGCGAAATAAAAAAAAGGAGCTATCTCAGATGGCTCCTTTTTTATTTTAAAGCTATTTTTTATCTGTAATTAACCATTTATCCATTCCGAATTTATTGAGTAGAACGTTTCTGATTCTAGGATTTAAATAGTCTACTCATATAATGACAAGTTTTAATCCTCTATGTCAGCGTGCCTCTCAATTCCTGTTCTCTTTCTATGGCTTCGAACAGTGCACGGAAGTTTCCTTTTCCGAAGGAGGTTGCGCCTTTTCTCTGAATTATCTCAAAAAACAAGGTCGGCCTTGAACCTATAGGTTTCGTGAAAATCTGAAGCAAGTATCCTTCATCATCTCGATCTACTAGGATTCCTAGTTTCTTAAGCTCTTGTATGTCTTCGTCTATTATTCCGACACGCTGTTTTAAGTGGTCATAATAATTGTCAGGGACCATGAGAAATTCAATGCCTCGCTCTTGTAATTGAGATATGGTTTCTACTATATCATCTGTGGCCACCGCAATATGCTGTACACCTGGACCATCATGGAAATGTAGGTATTCCTCGACTTGTGATCTTTTCTTTCCTTCGGCTGGTTCGTTGATTGGGAATTTTATTCTTCCGTTTCCATTAGACATGACCTTGCTCATCAGGGCTGTATATTCTGTTGAGATATCCTTGTCATCGAATGAAATAATCTGCTTAAAACCCATCACATTTTCATAGAATGAAGTCCATGTATTCATTTCATTCCATCCTACATTACCGACCATGTGGTCGATGTGCTTGAGACCGACAGAGGAAGACTTAATCGGTGGGTTCCATGATTGGAATCCGGGAAGGAAAATTCCATCGTAGTTCTTTCGCTCTACGAATATGTGTACGGTGTCTCCATATGTACGTATTCCCGATTGTACAACATAACCATTACGGTCTTCTGTTCTATGAGGACTTAAGTATGAGACAGCTCCGCGTGATATTGT
>CAZFJO010000208.1:0-4041 GCA_964518915.1 uncultured Saprospiraceae bacterium | reverse complement strand
TATGTCAACTGTATAGTTGTACCTCAAAATTAAAGATATGTGGAATGAATTACCATTAAAATATTATTAATGGATAATAAAACTATAAATAGATAGTATATTAGTTATTTATTCTATTTAAGTAGAATAAACTACCTTCAATCAGAATATTGACCTATGCTTACCGATCCTATCGATTCTAAAATCCTAACAATGCTACAAGAGGATAGCAGAATGACCATTAAGGAAATAGCGAGTCACCTATCTATATCCTCGACACCCGTATATGAAAGGATAAAGAAAATGGAGAGGAATGGTATCATAGGTAGATATGGAGCTGTGGTAGATCCGGTAAAGTTAGGTTTAAAATTGACCGCATTTATCCATGTTTCGCTTAATGCCCATAGCAAGGAAATGGTAGAAACGTTTATGTCAAGCGTGCTTAGCTTCGACGAAGTAATGGAATGTCATCATGTGTCTGGGCAGTATGACTTCCTCGTTAAGGTATTGACGTATGACATGGAATCATATCACTCCTTTATCCTCAATAAATTGTCAGTAGTGGCGAATCTTGGAAAAATCGAAAGCCAATTCGCTTTGTCTTCAAGAATCTCAACAGTAATAAATCGAGATTTAGATTCTGTCTAGTAGGACCCGTAGTATCTTCTCAGTATCCATTCTACAGCGAGCGCTAGAAATAGCAATGCGAATAACCACTTGTTATCCATCAGCATGCTTGTCTTAACTGAATTGTAGATTACGGGTTTGATATCTTCTCTGAGCAGAATTTCATCTGCTAGTGACTCGATGTTCTCTTTATAATACAACTTTCCATTAGATTGAGAGGATAGGTTTTCTAGTACGAAGTGCTTAGCAGAAAGTTCATAAGATTCTAGTTGGATTTCTTGAATAGAGAACTTGCCTTGATCAGCATAATTCTGAGCATTGATACTGGTAACCCCCTTGTAAGAATAATTTCCAGGAGGTAATTTTCCGAGATCACTGCTATAATAATCACCCTTACGAGACATAACATACTTGAATTCATTTCCTTCTTGTGAGTATACAGAAAGGTTTACTTCAGGGTCGGTTATCAGCTCATAGTTGTCATTATACAGTTGCGCATTAATGGAAATCGCCTCATTTTCTTTATAAATATTTTTAGTAGGAGTACAGATGAATTTTCTATTGTCTTTTTTATTAGAGATATATTGTATAGACTTATTGACTACTTCAGAAATGATATCATAATTATCATGTTGTAAGAAATCATACAATCGCCACTTCCATATTCCTTCTCCTATCCATATCCCTGTCTTTACTCCAGATTGCTCCTGAAATGACAACAATGGATACCCTGTTTCTATTTTTTTAATAGATTGGTAGAGCAAGTTGTCCGCAGTTGCTACCTCTCTATACTCACCGAATGGAGCTAGTAGGGGTGGAAACGTAGGTACCGTATTTTTTAAAGCATCACTGGTTGTAAACTTAGAAAAATCAGACCCTATATAAGGAGTTATTTCTTCTAGAGTCTGCCCATTGCCACGAAAAGCAATAACGTCTTGAGATTGATTAAATCTTCTCGGGTCGGTCTGACTACCTACGATGTATAAAAGAGGAATTCTTAACTCTTTAGCAGTGGTCACAAGGTTATCAATCCGATTTTTTCTACTTGGCAGATTATGAAGAATAACTTGATTATATGCGCTGAGGTCATAGCTATCGTCAGCGAGCTTGATGGTTGCTTCGTAGTTTTTATTGTTACTTACAATCTGAGCGAGGGCTGCAAGATCGGGATGTGGGGCATTTCCTAGGATGAGAATCTGTTGTCTTGCATCTAGGACTTGTACGAAAATGTCTTTATAATTATTGGCCCTAGATACTTCGTCTGCAATAGGGCTGATCGATATTCTGTATCTGCTTACTCCTGCAGAATTAGCATCCACTATAAATTCTTCTGTTCGGAAGAAGTCGTCGTTGTCGATGGATATAGACTTTTTCTCAAGGGAGGATGTCTTCCCGTCTTCTACCTTAGATATGGTAACGGTTGTTTTTTTGCCTTGAGCATTCTGAGCAATAAGATCGGTCTGAATAGAGAACTTGTCTCCCAGATATACAATCTTGTTAGCAAGGACATTTTTAACTGAAATATCTCTGTAAGCAGTTGTGTCTCCGAGCGCAACTGTATATATCGGCGCAAGAATCTTACTTGATTTATATATAGGGTTCTGACCTTCATTGTAGATGCCGTCAGAAGAAAATACAACGGCTCCTAAATTCTGATCTGCATAATTATCTTGGATATAAGTCATGGCAGAAGACAGATTAGATATCTGTCCATCAATGCTATCAGATAATCCTTCCGTTATGTTATCCGAAAACGAAAATGTCGCAACCTCATACTTTTCCTTCAACTTATCCGACAACGCGTCTAAAGACTCATGGTAGGTTGTCGCTTGTTCTTCTGTCATTCCATGCAGCGTGGAAGTAGAAATGTCTTTAGCAACCACAACGATGGGTTTCTGAGTGTTTTCCTTGGTGTTTTTTACCAGCGGTGCGAGTAGGAAAAAGCACAACCCACTTACAGCTATAAATCTTAATATAGCTAGCACTGGAGTGAGCCACTTCGCTTGATCAGCGAATCGCCTGTCTCTGAAATATAGTAGTCCGCTTACTGCAATTCCAACTAGAATGCATAAGATTAGGAACCAACTCGGATATTGTAAAGTAATGTTCTGTAGCACGTATTGTCTATTATGGCACAATAATAATAAAAAGAGAATCCCTTAGTGGTTTAGAAAATCGCCATTTTTGCAATCAATTAACGAAATAAAACGTTTTTAAATAACCTGAACGGTTTAAAACACGAAATATGATGAAAAGGTTAATGGTTTCTATGATTCTTGTGCTTACGATAACTTTTACAGCACAGGCATCTTATATTCTACTTCCTATGGATGAGAGTACACAGAAAAATCACCTAAAAGCTTATGGTATAACTTTCTGGGTGTTGAATAGTGGTGTAGAAGCATACTGGTTATTGAATTATCAAGGTGGAAGTTTTGCGTTTAAGCATACACCATTGTTTGAGAATGAATGTAAAGTAAGAGGAGTATCCTATAAGGTTATACCGAATGCGCAATTCGCTAAGATCAGAACAGATATTGCTAATCCAGAAAAGAATCAAGAAGTTGTAAAACTTGAGAAGCCACCTAAAATAGCTGTATATACGCCAGATTTTAATGCAAGAGGAGAAGAGATTCAACCATGGGATGATGCAGTAACCCTTGTGCTTACGTATGCTGAGATTCCCTATGATGTGATATATGATCGGCAAGTCATGGAAGATAAATTAGCGGAATATGATTGGTTGCATCTTCATCATGAGGACTTTACTGGGCAGTATGGAAAGTTTTACGCCTCTCAAGGAGGTAAACCATGGTATAAAGAGAATCAGCGAAGGATGGAAGAACTGGCAGGAGCGCTGGGATTTGCTAAAGTTTCCCAACTAAAATTAGCTGTTGCAAAAAGAATAAAGGAGTATGTAGAAGGAGGGGGCTTCATGTTTGCCATGTGTTCTGCCACTGATACATATGATATTGCGCTCGCTGCGGAAGGATTAGATATATGTGCCGATATGTATGATGGAGACCCTATGCAGGCATTTACCGAATCTGATTTGGATTTTTCAAAGACTTTAGCATTTAAGGATTTTAAGTTGGTTAAAAATCCGCTTGTATACGAGCACAGTAGTATAGATCATAAAAATAGAAGGATAACTCCAGAGACAGATTATTTTACGTTGTTTGAGTTTTCTGCTAAGTATGATGCCGTTCCATCCATGTTGACACAGAATCACACACTTACGATTAAAGGGTTTATGGGGCAAGCAACTGCATACTCTAAAGAATACTTGAAATCGCACGTACTGGTTATGGGAGAAAATAAAGGTATTAAGGAGGCTAGGTATATCCATGGTACACAGGGATTCGGGACATGGACGTTCTACGGAGGTCACGATCCTGAAGATTATAGACACTTCGTAGGTGATCCAGAGACTGA
>CAZFJO010000207.1:0-7264 GCA_964518915.1 uncultured Saprospiraceae bacterium | reverse complement strand
CGCGCTTACATAACTCGGTACAGAATATCCCATGGTGGTTATAGCAATAATCCCTTGGTCAATAAGGCTTCCTTTCTTAATTGCAGCGAATACGCCCATGGCTACACCGAGTACTATTGAAACAAGCAAGGCAGCACATGCAAGGATGAAAGTCCTAGGAATAGCTTCCTTCAACAAGGCGCCTACACTCCTACCTGATTGATAGGATGTCCTGAAGTATGGTTTTTTTACTGCCCATGTCCCTTCCGCTGCGCTACGCAAATTTATAACTGCATAATCTTGATTGTCTGCATCTTCCCGTATATATCCTACAGGCGATATATCATTAAGGTACCGGATCATCTGCTGATGGATAGGTAGGTCTAAACCAAGTTGTGCACGCTTAGCAGCAAGAGAAGCAGAATCTGATCGCTGACCAAATGTAAGGCGTGCAGGATCTACTGGAGCCAAGTATATAATGGCGCTAATCAGAACCACAACTGAAATAAGAACGACAACCCCAGTCAATAGTCTTGTTATAAAAAACTTAAGCATCCAGTGTGGGTAATTGTATAATCAAATAATAAATACTTTTGGCGCGCGCTGAACATAAACTTCCGCTTTTCGTTTCATACTCATCAAAAACACCTGTCCGTGAACACAAGTACGGTTAAAATTACGAGAATTCCAGCACAAGAAATCCCTTATTATTCCCAGAAGGATCTCGCATACCAGAATCTCGAAGAAGGATATACACCTTTCTATGCATTCAAGCCATCTATGAATGGGTTGAAATCAGCCATCTCAGAAAGAAAATCCTTCCCGGTAGATAGAACACTTCTGCATGCTGAATTATCAAGACAATATGCCGGAAGAGAACTGAGTTCCGCTCAGAAAAGAAATCTAGAATCCATACTCAACGACAATACCTATACAGTAACTACGGCACATCAACCTTCCTTACTGACGGGCCCGTTGTATTATATATTTAAGATCGCTTCTACCATTAATCTTGCTGAACGATTAAATTCTGAAAACCCAGATAATCATATAGTCCCCATATTTATCAGTGGTGGAGAAGATCATGATTTCGATGAAATAAATCATTTCAGACACTTCGGGAAGAAATACTCCTGGACGCGAGATGATGCTGGAGGCTCTGTAGGTAAGATGTCTTTAGATGGGATACAATCGGTTGTGGATGAATTATTCGAAACATACGGTTCCTCGCCCCATGCCGAAACATTAAGAGAAATTGTAGGAAAAGCGATTGAATCGGCTCAGCGATATAAAGATATAAATGCTGCTATCGTACACAGCTTGTTCCGTACTTACGGGCTTTTATATGTAGACATGGATAATGAAGCTATGAAACGAGCCTTTATCCCACATATCAAAACAGAAATCTTGACACGTAACTCACAGGGGTTGGTGCTTGAGACTCAGAATAAATTAGCAGAAGCTGGTTATAAGTCACAAGCTTTTCCTAGAGATATAAATTTCTTTCTGACTTCCGATAACAGAAGGGATAGAATAGAATATGTAGATGGCAGGTATCAGATTGTCAACACAGAAGACCACTATTCTGAAGAAGAGATTCTTGATTTACTAGACAAGCAGCCAGAACGGTTCAGCCCTAATGTTGTGATGAGACCGATATACCAAGAATCTATCCTTCCTAACCTTGCTTATATAGGTGGAGGTGGTGAGATCGCTTACTGGCTGGAACGAAAATCTCAGTTTGAGGCATTCAATGTATTCTTCCCTACCCTTATCCGGAGAAATTCAGCAGCACTATTGCCTGGGTCTGCGTCTAAGCAATTGAATAAGCTTGATTTCAGTCTAGCAGATATGTTGCCTGTAACCGATGATATTATCAACAACTTTCTGGATACACACTCTAATATAGAACTCGATTTCAGTGCTCAGAAAGAAACCATGGAAGGCTTATTCAATGACCTTGCTGAAAAAGCGACGTCTATAGATCCTACAATTTCGAAATGGATACAAGCGGAAAGAACCAAGCAGGTTAAAGTGATTGATCAGATTGAAGGTCGGTTAAGAAGATCTATAAAAAGCAAGGAAGAAACAAAGGTCAACCAGATTAGAAAACTGAAGGATAAGCTATTCCCAGAAAACAACCTGCAAGAACGCAAAGACAACTTTATGCAGTTTTATCTAAGTCATGGGGCTGAATTAATAGATATGCTTGTAGAAAACCTTAATCCGCTAGAGAATGACTTCTTGGTAGTTGAACTTTAGTTCTTATAATTCTACTTCAATATAAGGAGAGAGTTTCGTTCCTTTTACTTTAACTTCTACGGATAGGCGGTAGCTTGACTTAACCCTCTTAAGCCACTTAGCAAGTTTTATGGGGCCGCGCAGTAAAAAATTCTGCTCTGCCATCTGATCCATTTCAGATTGAGCGAAAACAACGGGTACAGTAAAGGGGATCTCTATGATTTCTTGCTTACCTATGGAGAATTTTTCGTTGAGAATAATGTTCCCTATTTCGTATTCATCGATGAGCAAGCTGTCCTTTCTTCCTCGGCTATACTTTTCTACCACCTTCATGGTTATAAATTCGATTTCTGCGTCGTTCTGGGTTGTGAATCTAAGCTCTCCAGTAAGTTCTGTCATTTTAGGGTTGAACTTATCCAGTTTCTGAACCTCAACCTTCACACTTTCTATTCCTAGAATCTTTTTTACTTTCCCAAACA
Source organism: uncultured Saprospiraceae bacterium (assembly GCA_964518915.1). Classification (GTDB taxonomy): domain Bacteria; phylum Bacteroidota; class Bacteroidia; order Chitinophagales; family Saprospiraceae; genus JABDLO01. Next base: position 4,565 of record CAZFJO010000207.1, on the reverse strand, counting down.
TGGCTTATAATTTATTAAAGAAGCAATTTAAAAGCATAGCGCTCACGCTACACTCAGCTATTACATCACTTCGGACTTACATTCTATAAAGGATAAGTCCATTTAGAACACTTAAGTTCCAGAGAATCGACCAAGTCCTCAATATCAAGGATAAGTGGTTACTTCATAAATCTATAAGCCCACGTATCCTGTACGGGGATTATCCACTTATTGAGAAAGGAATCCTTGTCCTTCACTAGATTATCTATGAAAAGGGATTCTTCTGTAAGTTCATTCTCTTCCGCAGAATGCTTGAGGTCTGATAAAGAAAAATCCTTCACTTCATCGTCTATCATAAACTGAACCTTCTGTCGATCGAAAAAATCAATACCATACTTCGAACCCAGGTCTTTAATAAAATGTACAGAGGCATCTATAGAACAACCACTAGCTCCTGCGACTGTCTCATCTACGAATATGCCCAGAAACCTTCTGTGAAATATGTTTCCATAGGTTATCAATGATTGATTGTGCGCCGTCCACTGATCTAGAAAATTAAAGATCATGGGCCTCATCTCATCTAATTCGTCGTAAGATATTTCTCTAGAAGCTGGATATATCCAGACTTTAGATGAGTTGTCCAGTGCGATAAGGTCTTTAATCATAACTACAGTTGATTAGCTTGTACGATAAGTTCCGAAATATCATATATCATAACATCGTCTTGCTTTTCTTCTGCCTTCATTCCATCCGTAAGCATGGTTATACAGAACGGGCAATTAGCCGCGACAATATCTGCTTTAGATTCTAAAATTTCTTTGGCCCTTTCTATATTGATTCGTTCGTTACCAGGTTCGTCTTCTTTAAACATCTGAGCACCACCGGCACCACAACACAATCCATTGGTCTTAGATCTTTTCAGTTCTACAAGGTTAGAATCTAATTCTTCCATCAGTGCCCGAGGAGCTTCGTATTCTCCATTAACTCTTCCGAGGTAGCAAGAATCGTGATAGGTTATTTTCTTACCAGAGAAGGCACCCCCATTTATAGACAATTTCTTCTCGTCTAGTAATTTCTGTAGATACTGGGTATGATGAACAACATTATAATTTCCTCCCAGGGCCGGGTAATCATTTTTTATCGTATTGAAGCAATGCGGGCATGCTGTAACGATATCCTTAACCTCATACATATTTAAGGTTTCTATATTCTGGATGGCTGACATCTGGAAGATAAACTCATTTCCTGCCCTTCTTGCCGGATCACCAGTGCAAGACTCTTCGTTTCCTAAAATAGCGAATGAAATATCTAAACTGTTGAGAATCTTAACGAATGCTGCAGATACTTTCTGCGCCCTTGCATCGAAACTTCCTGCACATCCTACCCAAAAAACTACTTCAGGTTTCGTTCCTGAGGCCGCATACTGGGCCATTGTTTTAACCTTGCTCATTGATTATCCATTGTTAATTTCTTCAATCCACTTTTCTCTTGTATCTGGCATCTGCCACACTGAACCACTATTTTCTATACTAGTAAACATAGGCATCCAGTCTGATGGTCCAGCAGACTCTGTCAGAATTTCGTATCTCCTTAATTTCAATATAGGTTCTAACGGGGATATCATAACTGGGCATGCTTCTACACAAGCGTTACAAGTTGTACAGGCGTGAATTTCTTCTCTTGATATATAATCGAACAATGATTTACCGTCATCGAAGGTTTCTGCTGTCAACTTAATGGAAGAATCACTGCCTTCTTTAAAATGCTTCACCTCTCCCTTATCTATTTTATCTCCTACCTCTGTCACTCTATCTCTTATGTCCATCATTATTTTTCTAGGAGAGAGTTTTTTTCCTGTAAGGTTAGCTGGACATACGGATGTGCATCTTCCACACTCCGTGCATGTATAGGCACCCAGGATATCCCTCCATCCTAGATCGAATACATCCTTCGCTCCGAATTCTGGAATTTCATCAGACATCTCGCCTGATTCCGCTGCAAGCCCCATCATAGACTTAACCTCATTCATAATTTCTGGCATGTTCTCCATTTCACCTCTTGGTTTTATCCGTGCGAAGTAAACATTTAAAAAAGCCAAGAATATATGTAGGTGCTTAGAGAAAGGCAGGTATAATATAAATGACAATACGGTAAACAAGTGCAACCACCATCCTACTCTCTCTATCAGTTGAAGTAGATTTTTACCTAGTCCATCGAACAGCAACGGGCCTGCCCAGCCACTTATGGCAAGCGTACCTGTATCTGGATAATGTGCGGGGTCAATTCCTTGTAAGACTGCATCTGCTCCATTCATCATGAATATCCCTGTCACGAGCGCTATCTCTCCGAACAAGATAAGATTCGCATCTAGTTTAGGCCAGCCATTCATCTCCGACATCACTAATCTCGGGACTTTAAGCATATTCCGTCTCCAGAGGAATATTACTGTCGCTCCTAGGGCAAATAAGGATAGCAATTCAATAGACGAAATTATGATGGTATAGAGGCTCCCTAAAAATGGGGCAAAAAACCGATGTACACCAAAAAAACCATCTATCAGAATCTCAATAAGTTCGACCTGGGTGAAAAGAAAGGCAATATAGATGGAAAGGTGCAGGACTGCTGGTATCCATCGCTTGAACATCTTTTTCTGGCCGAAGGCGATTAAAATCACATTCTTCCATCGATCATTATCGTTGTCGACTAAGTCTTCTTTTTTGCCAAAATGAATGTTCCTGTATATCTTACTATATTGCTTATAAGCAAAGTAAAATGTAACGAGGACAACTATGGCAAACAATATTTGTTGGATTCCCATCAGGTCTTATACATTTTTAACCGAGCTAAAAATAGAAATTTAATTAGGTTTGTAAGAATTAAGAGCTGAATTGCTCATTAAAAAACAGCTATTTAGATTTAATATGAAACTCCTAGATCAGAAACAAATCAGTCAGAAGATAAAAAGACTGGCCATAGAAATTCTAGAAAACAATTTCGAAGAGAAGGCTTTATACATTGGAGGAATAAACAACAATGGGCTTGCATTCGCTAAAATGTTGATCTCGGCTATTAAAAAAGTCGATACTGAAATCGAGTTAAATCTTTTCAATATAAAGCTCAATCCGGCTTCTCCGGCCGAAAATCCAATCGAGATAGATGTAGAACTTACTGATTTAAAAACTAAGTCCATCCTAGTTGTCGATGATGTCGCTAATACTGGAAGGACCTTGTTTTACGCATTTAAACCCCTTATCGACATACTGCCGAAAAAGATAGAAGTAGCGGTCCTTGTAGATAGGAAGCATAAGAAGTTTCCAGTAAAAGTTGATTATATGGGGATATCACTTGCAACCACCGTGAAAGAAAACATCGATGTACGGTTGAAAGGGTCTGTAAAAGAAGTCTTAATGTCTTAAATGCCTCTGTTTTCGCCTTACTTAATTCTAGATTGATACCATGTGTTCTTAAACTATCCTCTTCGCATAGATCCGGTTTAATATTGCTGTAATTCCTATTTTCTCGTGGCCCCACAATTGACTTACCATCACATCATACTTTTTATAAAAGTATGATTAATCACTGCTTATCAGTGATTTAAGAGTCTTCATACAATGTAATAATCGAAGTAAATCCATCCTTTAATTCTGCTGTAGACTTAGCTAAGTGTCGATATAAAACCATGGATTTAGGAGGGAAAAAAGATTGATTTTAGAGATGGAAAAACAACCCATCAACTTTTTTTATATACGTTAACATACTCTTAACATAGATATTGCAAGTCTCCCATTGATGATCAGTAAATTTGCGCTGTAATAGAACTTTTTTTAAACCAACCTTACAATGAAAAAATTTATACTATTTACTTTTTTAGTCGCATTCTGTTCTTTCAGTGCAACTGGTCAAGGTGTAACAACTGCGTCTCTTAATGGATTTATCCAAGATGACAAAGGTGAAACCTTAATCGGGGCTAACATTACCGCTTTACATGAGCCTTCTGGTTCTGTTTATGGTAATTCAACCAACGTGGAAGGAATATATCGTATCCAAAATATGCGAGTTGGCGGTCCATATACTGTCACAGTCAGCTATGTAGGATATGAGGATATTGTAAAAAAGGATGTTTACCTAAGTTTAGGACAGTCTTTAAACCTAAATCTGGTAATGAACGAAACCTCAATCAGTCTAGAAGGAGTTGTTATTGTAGCTAACTCAGGCAATGTATTTGATGGAAATCGTACAGGACAGCAGACTACGATCAGTGAGAAACTGATCAATGATGTACCTACGATAAGTAGAAGCATTGGTGATTTTGCAAGGTTAAACCCTCTTGCAAATATTACTGAGAACGATGATGGATTCTCTATTTCTTTAGCGGGTCAGAATAACAGGTACAATTCAATTTATATTGATGGTGCCGTAAGTAACGATGTATTTGGGTTATCTGGATCTGGAACCAATGGTGGTCAGACTGGTGTGAACCCTATTTCACTGGATGCAATTGAGCAATTCCAAATTTCTGTTGCTCCATTTGATGTAAGACAGAGTGGATTCGCAGGTGGTGCGATCAACGCTGTAACTAGAAGTGG
>CAZFJO010000206.1:6007-7291 GCA_964518915.1 uncultured Saprospiraceae bacterium | reverse complement strand
TGGCTCAGGATACCATCAAGAAGGTTAGAATCGATACATTTCTCCAGAGAATAGAACTTGATACATTGGAAGAGGTCGAGCTGGAACCGATAGATAAATTAGATAAGTTTACAACAGAACTTATCGTAAAAGGAAAGAAGTACCCTGCAGTTATCACGGAAGATGGCGATACAATTATTATTGCTGAGGACATAGCCTACGTAAGCATTACTTCGATGAGGAAGTTTTCTTCAGATTCAGAATATCGGAAGTATAAAAAATTTAGAAGGTATGCTTCTAAAGTTTATCCTTATGCAAGAGAAGCCATCAGAATATTTAGAGAACTGGAGTACGCATCGGCTCATATGAGTAAGAAAGAAAAGAAAAAGAAGATTAAAGAGTTGAATAAAGAGCTAAAACAAGAATTCGAAGAACCCTTAACGAAATTGACCAAGCTGCAAGGGAAGATTATGATAAAAATGATTGAGAGAGAATTGGATGAAACGATATATAACTTGATTAAGCAGCTTAAAGGTCGATTTACAGCTTTTTACTGGCATAATTTCAGCAAACTATATTCCTATGATTTAAAGGAAGGATACAATGTGGGTAAATACCCGATTCTAGATTCTGTCTTACAAGATTTCGACCTTTCATTCAGAATAGAAAGTGGAGAGGATATGAAATATGTCCAGATCAAGAAATAGCTTGTTTCTTTTCTATCTTCGCAGGTATAAAAGCACAGAGATTAATGCAGACAGAAAGGAAAGTTACCTGGAGAAGCCCATCTAACATTGCAATCATAAAATACTGGGGCAAGCATGGCATTCAATTACCTAGAAATGCGTCCTTTAGTTTTACATTATCAGAGGCCCACACAGATACAGAGATACTTTATAGGGCTAAGACGAACTCAGATGACCCTACAGTAGAAAAATTCTTATTCGAGGGTGAGGAGAACGTAAAATTCGCTGATAAGGTGGTCAAGTATATTGATGGAATATCCCATAAGCTTCCTTTCTTAAAAGAACATGTATTATCCATAAGTTCTAGTAATAGTTTCCCTCATTCTTCTGGAATAGCATCTTCTGCAAGTAGTATGTCGGCACTAGCGATGGGCTTGTGTGATATAGAAAGAATATTAACAGGAAGAGATGAGATAGATTATCACAAGGCGTCTGAGCTATCAAGACTGGGTTCTGGTAGTGCAAGTAGATCTGTTTTTCCTACAGGTTCAGTCTGGGGAGCCCATCCTGGCATAGAAGGAAGTTCAGATTTACATGCTATAAAGTACGATCAGATTCA
>CAZFJO010000206.1:4302-5907 GCA_964518915.1 uncultured Saprospiraceae bacterium | reverse complement strand
TATGGATGCTTCTTTTATTGCCTACTATACTGGTGGGTCAAGAAAAAGGGATCAACAAGGAATTCGCTCAAGAATTAAAGAACTTAATCAGAGGAACAGTGCCTACCATTACGGTTGAAGAGTTAGAAGGCATATCAGAAGATGTCATCATTTTAGATACTCGAGAGAAAGCTGAGTATGATGTTTCTAGGATTCCGGGAGCCTACTATATCGGATATAGTGACTTTAATATAGAAGAGATCCCCGCAGAATGGAAAGACAGAGAAATTGTGGTCTATTGTTCAGTGGGATACAGAAGTGAAAAGATAGGAGAAGAACTTTTAGGAGCAGGAATTAAACAGGTGAGAAACTTGTACGGTAGTATTTTCGCTTGGGCAAATGCGGGCTTACCGTTACAAAATTCAGAAGGAGAAGAGACCAAGCTTATCCACACATATGACAATAACTGGGGAAAGTGGATGATTAATAAGGGACTGATGAAAATATGGTGATTATTGCTTCAAAATCATCGAAGCGAAGGGTATAATTGTATTGTAACCGCGGTTACTAAAATATTCATTAACGACAGAACTATCTGATTTACAGGCAGCTAGGCAGAAATCTCCTCCCCATGCACCCAGCGATTTAATAGACCCGGGAAAATCAGAAAATAAAGCTTCTTTTAGTATAGGAAACCCTGTAGAGTCGTGAATCAAGGCTTCATGTTCTTCAATTAGGGTACAGAAAGTATCGAAACTATTGTTCTCAACAAGGGCATCTGTAATTTTAGTAATCTTCTTAGCCAGTGTTTTTCTTCCTTTAGCCTTTTTCATATAAGAGACGATGCCTTCAGGGGTGCTTTGCTTCTCATTCAGATAAACAAAGTATAACTTATCGTGAAAGCTCGGAGAAAAGGTAACCGGAGTATACCCTATTTCATCGGCATCATTGTAATAGACAATCGGTGTTTCCACACCTGCACATGCGACATCGTATCCGCTTCCATCCATACACTTAAAAAACAAGGATAGAGGTTGTACATCAGCCCACTGACCGATCAGGTGGATCAATGTAGAACTGCTACCTAATCCCCATTCTCTATCGAATTCTAGATGGGTAATTACTTTAAAACCGTTCCACTTGTCTAAAAACTCTGGATTCAACCGGACTGCGTTTTTAAGCAGTTTCTGAAGAAGTGCCGATGTTTTTTCATCGGTAGTTTCTACTGAAGAGAAATCATATAGTGATATTTTAGCCTTAAACCATGTTTCTCCATGTAGATCTTTAGCCTCCCACATAAGGTCACTTCCGGCAACTTTTTTCACATCCATCTTCTGACCATACTTAGTCGGTATAGCTAGCGCATCTGCTCCATCAAGTACAGCGTACTCACCAGTCAGCAGTAGTTTACCATGAGCGTAAAAGGTTGCTTTGATAGTTTTTAATTTAAGGTAAAAATGTTGGTTCGGAATTCGGAGACGTGAAAATATAAATTTAAGACATATAAATTGAAGAAATGTCGAGATATGGAGAGATTATTGTCAGTATATTTATCGAAGTGATGTTAAGAGCATATGTTAAGAAGTTGTGTAACTGCTTGGAATTCAGAAAGCAACTTTATGTACA
>CAZFJO010000206.1:0-4202 GCA_964518915.1 uncultured Saprospiraceae bacterium | reverse complement strand
CATATGTTAAGAAGTTGTGTAACTGCTTGGAATTCAGAAAGCAACTTTATGTACAATAAGAAGCTATGGACCTATAACTTTTTTGGTAGGAAATAACTTCTTTTTAATGTGTTTAAAGATCACTTAATAATCTAAGCATAACATTAATTAGATAATATGAAAGGGATAATATTAGCAGGTGGTTTAGGAACGCGGTTGTATCCGTTGACCTTGGCTGTGAGCAAGCAGATGATGCCAGTGTATGACAAGCCTATGATTTATTACCCGCTTGCTACCCTATATGGAAGCAGGGATATCAGATATTCTTAAAATATCTTCTCCTCGAGACTTGCCGCACTTCAGAGAATTACTGGGTGATGGGCATGAGATAGGATGCAACTTTTCCTATGTAGAACAATTGATCCCTAATGGCTTAGCTCAAGCATTCGTTCTCGGAGAATCATTTATCGGAGATGACAAGGTTTCACTTATTCTTGGAGACAATATTTTTTATGGAAATGGATTAAAAGAGCTTGTTTCTTCTAGCAATGACCCGGAAGGTGGAATCGTTTATGCTTATCAAGTTGCTGATCCGCAACGATATGGCGTGGTAGAGTTCGATGATAATTATAAGGCATTATCGATTGAGGAAAAACCTGCTCACCCTAAGTCTAACTATGCTGTACCGGGCTTATATTTTTATGACAATAACGTAGTTGAAATCGCTAAAAACCTAAAGCCGTCGGCTAGAGGAGAATATGAAATTACCGATGTTAATAGACATTATCTTCAACAAGGGAAGTTAAAAGTAGGTGTATTGGGAAGAGGAATTGCGTGGTTAGATACGGGCACCCATCAGTCATTGATGCAGGCAAGCCAGTTTATCCAAGTGATTGAAGAGAGACAAGGACTTAAGATAGGTTGTATAGAAGAGGTGGCATACACTCAGGGCTTTATAGATGAGGAGCAACTTCAGAAATTAGGAACGAAATACCTTAAGAGTGGATATGGGGAGTATTTACTCAATTTGCTTGCATAAAAAAAGGGATCTTACTCCTTGGTAAAATCCCTTTCTTATTCATATTTACTTTATGAGCTTAGTAGTTGGCCTCACATTTCCAATTACTGTATGCGACAATTTTTCCTGTTATCATAGATGAAGGAGAAAATTTTACCTTAGGTAACATAGAATATGCATCTAAGAGTGAAAGATAGGAATCCTTTAAAAAAGTGTCGTTTTCAATTGCGTCAAGGACTTCAAGTCTTTCTAGTATGTCGCATTCTCCGTAAATTAACTGAATAAGTTTTTCTTGAGTGTAAGTTTTCTCCATACAATGGTTTAAGGTTAATTAATGATTTCTATTTAGTTCCATTATAACAGATTCATTCACACCATTATTGTGTAATATAACTGTCTTTTACCTAAACTTCAAGAATAAAACAGAAAATAAGAGGTTGATTATCAATAGAATGGGGCTATCCAGGTATATATACTATTGCTTTGTCGCTATAGAATTCTTCTTCGTAATATGCCGTTAAAGGAGTAATTTCTGCGTAAGAAAGTACTCCCGCCTCTTTGGCTTCTTCTTTTACTGACCCGCCCTTCAGTGCAATTAATCCATTAGGAATGGCATTTTTTTCCTTGAGTAGGTATTTCTTATTGGTCCAGACCAGCAGTTTTTCAATTTTTGCAACAGCGCGCGTAACAATAAAATCGTGGCGGCCTTTCAATTCTTCCACCCTTGCTTGTACGGCAGTGCAATTTTTTAATCCACAATCGGTGATGATTTCTTGACAGACCTTGACTTTCTTTTTTATGCTATCAACAAGAAGAAATTCTGAATCTGGAAACAGGATGGCCAGGGGAATACCAGGAAGTCCGCCTCCAGTACCTAGATCTAAGATGTTGCTTCCAGGAACAAAGGACATATACTTAGCAATAGCCATGGAATGAAGGATGTGTCGCTCATATAGGTTATCAATATCCTTCCTTGAAATAACATTAATTTTTTCATTCCAATCTGAGTATAATGGACCTAATCGAGTCAGCAAGGCTATTTTTTCTTCTTCTAACTCAGGAAAATACTTCTTAATTAATTCCACGATTCTGTTTTTCTTAAAGGCATAAGTATAACCATTATTAAGTAATATGCAACTAGGAGTGCATCCAGTATAGGAAACCATATTAGTTTAGAACCTTCATTTAATTTTAGAAAGGGAAGGATGCTTAGGAGCCACTAGGTAATTATATAGCTTAAAAACCAATACAAAGCATGGTAAGGTTTAATAAAAGACAGGACCAGTAACAATCCATATATCAACATATGACTGGAGCTATAAAGCGCAAGTAACCCCTTGTGTAACCATGTATATCTTGTGGATGTGCTTATATGCCGTTGTTTTTGTGATAAAAACGCTTGTAGACTTTCCATAGTAGGAGAGTACATGTAAGACTTTCTATCTGTATTGATGGATATCCGTGACTTGCCGATGGAAGCAATATCTTGTATAAGAAGGTCGTCATCTCCAGAGGCAATGTCCGTATGAGAAGCATATCCTCCTGCCCTCATCCAAGAAGTTTTATCTACAAGAAGATTTCTACCTACACCCATATAAGGGTATCGGTATAGAGCATAATTGAAGTATTGTATCGCGGTGATTGCGGTTTCAAAGGAAGAAAACAAGGATATCACGCCCATGGTTCCTCTCAAAGGGCCATAGCCAAGGACTACATCTGACCCTACTTGATGTTGAACCATAGATTCAATCCAGTTTTTGGAATGGGGGATACAATCTACATCTGTAAACAAGAGCCAGTCATATCTGGCGTGCTTAATTCCTTCCGATAGTGCTTGTTTTTTTCCAGGAAGGTCTATTGCAGCTGAGTGTACTTTTATCCCAGGTCCTGCATATTTCTTCATTTCTTTAAGGGTATTGTCTGTAGAAAAATCATCAATTAGCAGGACTTCATAAGTAGGGTAGGATTGTTCAAGGATGTGGTGCATGAAGTCCTGTAAATAAGAGGCACCATTCTTAACGGAAACAATAATGGATATTCCTTGTTTTACATCAGTTAGAGGAGGTGATTTAAAGAAATACAATCGCTGGAATAGACCCCAAAACCCCAGTTGAACGAGGATTGAAAGCAAGAGGGCGGATGAGATAACAATTGTCACTTACTTGTCAGTTATTTTAATTCTTAAGTTTTCCCTGGCATAACCTGAAAAAATAAGGCAATCTACGGATATGTTAGCACATAAAAGTCCGTTCTAATACTATATAATATTAATAGAAAGAAATACTTTTGTGGAAGTATAACTATCTATAACAACACAATTAACATATTTTAATTGTTTTTAATATGTGTTATCAATTTTAAACTATGAGAATTATTACCTGTTTGATGTTTTTGTTAGTCTCTTTTTCTGTGTCATCTCAGATGGTTGTTGAAGGAGATTCACTGGTAGGAAATGAATGGATCAACTATGATCAGACCTATTATAAAATTAAGATTCATGAAGATGGAATCTATAGAATTACCTATGCTGATCTTCAATCAGCTGGGATAGATGTGACTACTTTAAGAGGAGTAGATCTTCAGCTTTACAGAAATGGCAAGCAAGTACCTATATATACTTCAAGGATAGGTGCACTACGTGAAACTGATTTTATGGAATTCTATGGGTTTAAGAATAGAGGAGAGTTAGACCGTTTTCTGTATGAGTCAGAAGAAGACATGCTTAACCCTGATTATAGTATCGTAACCGATACGGCTGCTTATTTTCTATCGTGGGATGCAGATAAGACGAATGATAGGCTACTAGAAATCACCAATACGCTTTCTGGTAGTTTACCTCAACCAGAAAAATTCTATATGCATAGCGAACTTCAGGTTTATAACGATCAACATTACAAGCCGACAGAAAGAGGTTCAGATAATATACGATATTCTACCTTGGTTACAGCAGAAGGATACGCCCTTCCTATTGTAACTAAGAGAACGGTTAATGTTCCTATTAAGAATTTATACGAAGGAGGAGATGAGGCTTATTTTAGAACACGATTTGGAGTCAATAGCACACCTCATCTAATTACGCTTTCATTCAATGGACAGGAATATGAAACGTATAATTTCGCAGGAATTTATAAAGTTATAAATGATGAATTTAAGGTTCCAATTGATGAACTTGAGAATAGCAATCAGATAATAATCCAAGGAAACA
>CAZFJO010000205.1:2188-7321 GCA_964518915.1 uncultured Saprospiraceae bacterium | reverse complement strand
GTAAATCTCTCATTCAAAAGTTGAAATAAACAAAAAGGCGACCATAACTATATGGCCGCCTTTTTATTTTCCATTGCCTTGTGGCTATATTATTCTGAAGCCGTTTCTGCTTCTTTCTCTTCAACTGTAGGATTATAAATCTCAACAATCTTAGCTTCTATTTCAGCCATTACTTCCGGATTATCAAGTAAGAACTGCTTAGCTGATTCTCTTCCTTGAGCTATCTTAGCTCCATTATATGAAAACCAAGATCCACTTTTTCCGATGATATCGTTCTCTACTCCTAAGTCAATGACTTCTCCAGTCTTACTGATTCCTTTTCCAAACATGATGTCAAAGGTTACAACCCTAAAAGGAGGTGCCAATTTATTCTTGACAACCTTTACTTTAATAGGGTTACCAATTACATTGCCTTCTCTGTCTTTTATAGATGCTCCAGACTTTCTGATATCCAATCTCTGAGATGCATAAAACTTTAGTGCGTTTCCACCGGTTGTCGTTTCAGGGTTACCGAACATTACACCGATTTTTTCTCTCAACTGATTGATAAATATGCAGCAACATCCAGTCTTACCGATTGTTCCTGTCAGTTTTCTGAGTGCCTGAGACATCAATCTAGCTTGAAGTCCCATCTTAGAGTCACCCATCTCTCCTTCTATTTCACTACGAGGAACTAGGGCTGCTACAGAATCAATTACAAGGATATCTACCGCACCAGATCGGATTAAGTTTTCTGCTATCTCTAGCGCTTGCTCTCCGTTATCTGGTTGAGAAATTAATAAATTTTCCGTGTCCACTCCTAGGTTTTCTGCATAGAATCTATCGAAGGCATGCTCTGCATCAATAAAGGCAGCAATTCCTCCCTTCTTCTGACATTCTGCAATTGCATGTATGGCCAGTGTGGTTTTTCCCGAAGACTCAGGACCATAGATTTCTACGACTCTACCTTTGGCGAAGCCTCCGGTTCCTAGACCTATATCTAAGCCCAGTGATCCTGTAGAAATGGCTTCTACATTGACAACTTGCTTATCTCCTAGTTTCATTACTGTGCCTTTGCCGTATGTTTTATCCAGCTTATCTACAACCAGACTAAGGGCTTTTAGTTTGGCTTCTTTTTCTTTTGACATATTAAGGTAAATTATATGATTGTAAAGCTAATTTGTTCTGGTAACATAATGAAGGGATTGTCTCATTATTTACCGTAAGGTCATAGAGAAATCCCTGCGGTAATGCTCCGTTACCCATCGTAGACGTAAAAAGGCGATGAAATATCTTCATCGCCTTTTTTTATTTCTTACAAATAAGGTTTTGCTACTTACTTCCTAACGTCTGTATTTTATACTCTGCTTGTTTCTTATATTTTTCTCCTGTCACCTTCTTATACATTTCAATGGCCTCTGTAGGCTTATTAAGGTTTTCAAGAATTACAGCTTTAGCAACATAGTACTTATCGTCAGCCGTCTCGCCTGCAAGTGTAATCGCTTGCTCAGAAAATGGAAGCGCTTCATCGTTCTTTCCTTGTTCTGTTAAGCTTCTTGCTACATAGTAGTTTACTTCAGAATTAGGCTTCATTGCAATAAATGCTTTTCCAGCAGCAATGGCATTGTCATAATCTTTTCCAGTGTACATTCTACCGACTGTATTCTGCGCTTTTTTTACAATTTTCTCAGCACGATCCGCTTTTCCAGCAGCCACTTGTTTTTCCGCCGCAACGAGATATGCTGAAACAGATTCTACTTTGTTTCCTTTTGCTTCAAGCACAGCCGCCTTACCAGAATAATTAGATGCATTGTCTGGATTTAACATTATTCCTTTCTCATACATGGCCATAGCACCATCATGGTCGCCTGCCTTTCTTTTCGTATTACCTACATTATATGCAGCTACTGCTCCATTCTTTTTAGCAAGTTTTATAACTTTTTCATTCTGATCTGTTTCTGCTTTTGCAAGCGCCTGCTCCATAAGAGGTAGGCCAGATTCATAGTTCTTTTCTTTTAAAAAAGCCAGACCTTCATTGTATAGGCCAGCAGCTGTTTTTTCTTGTGCGCTTACAGCAAATGCGAATAGCATCATAAACATAAAGCTTACAGTAGTCTTAATCTTAATTCCTTTTAACATGTTGATCATTTTTAATTTTCAAATAACAATATATTACCTACAGCTCTGTATGTAACAATGGCATTTTTTCTTGGTTAATAGTAAAACTAAATGGAAGATCCTTTTTAGAACCATTTACTGCACTTCCTTTCTTTAATAGATGATAAAAGAAAGGGGTTTCGGTGGTTAACAATTCAATAAAATCAACGGATTCCATTATCCAGTAGTGCGCGAATCTAATAATTTTAGTTTAATTTTCTTAGATCCAATATCTTAATCCCTTGTTAATGTCATCATTAAGAACTTACCATCACATATTCTATAGAGGTCGATAGCAACTTGTTAAACATGGGAGCGGAAGCTGCGGCTACGGCAATTACCTCTTCTACCGTCGTTTTAGATATTGAATTTATAGGGAAGCATACATTAGAAATCATTGAAATCATAGCAACCTGAATTTCAGCATGCTTCGCCACAATTACCTCAGGGACAGATGACATACCTACCATGTCTGCACCTATCCTTCTCAAGAACCTGTACTCTGCTCGAGTCTCTAAACTGGGTCCTTGCAATGCCACATAAACCCCTTCTGATAATGGGTAATTTAGATGTTCTGCAGCCTGCATAATTGCCGAGCGCATACCAGAATTGTATGGTTCCATCATATCTGGAAAACGCAAGCCCAGTCGATCGTCGTTCTTACCTCTGAGAGGGTGGTCTGGCTGGAGATTAATATGGTCTTCTACCAGTATTAATTGTCCTGCTTTATAATGTGGGTCTAACCCTCCAGAAACATTGGTGATGATAAGTTTTTCTACGCCCATCGATTTTAAAACCCGGACAGGAAATGCAATTTCCTTAGCTGAATACCCTTCATAATAATGGAACCGTCCAGAAAGAATCGCTATCGGGATTCCATTAAGCATGCCGATATGCAATGCTCCTGCGTGGGACACAACCGTAGACACAGGAAAGTGTGGAATCTGTTCATAAGCAATCGATGTAGCGTCCTTAAGTTCTTCTGTTAATGAACCCAAGCCTGTTCCTAATATGATGGCTACTCGAGGACGGATTTCCGTCATCTCTTGTATATAGTCTGAAGCTTCTCTGGCTTTTTCGAAGATGTTATTCATGTTTAATATTAATGCAAATGGGTGAATGTGTCGAAATTAAAATTTTCATTGTGATGTGCAGAAACAATTAAGCGAATATATTGCTTTACATTTGTACCACTCACATTCCGTCAATAATGCAATTAGAAAAAGAATACGTAGAAGAAGATTTTATAGAGATTATAGGTGCGTCAGAAAACAACTTAAAGAATGTGTCTGTCCAGATTCCTAGAAATAAACTAGTCGTTATTACAGGCATAAGCGGTAGTGGAAAATCTAGCTTAGTATTCGACACCTTGTATGCAGAAGGACAGAGAAGATATATGGAGACCTTTTCTAGCTATGCGCGGCAGTTTTTAGGAAATATGGATCGTCCAGAGGTTGAGCGCATCGAGGGCTTAAGTCCTGTAATCTCTATAGAGCAGAAAACCACAGCATGGAACCCTAGGTCGACCGTAGGTACGACCACAGAAATCTATGATTTCATGAGACTACTATACGCGAGAATCGGAGAAGCTTATTCTCATCAGTCTGGCAAGAAGATGGTAAAATATAGTGAGTCCCAGATCATTGAATATATCGACAATCATTTTAAAAATAAAAAAATTGCCATCCTTGCTCCTATCGTTAGAGGTAGGAAGGGGCATTACAGAGAACTCTTTGAGCAGACGAGAAAAAAGGGATTCACTAAAGTAAGGATTGATGGCGAAATCACAGATCTCGTTCCTAAGATGCAAGTCGACAGGTATAAGGTCCACGATATAGAGGTGGTCATAGATCGAATCAAAGTCTCTTCCACCATGGAAGACCGCTTAATCGCTTCCGTACAATCTGCATTTAGAATCGGTGACGATTTCATCATGGTTCTAGATCTAGAAACTGAAGACATCGTTCCATTTAGTAAGCAGCTTATGGATGCTGATTCTGGTATATCTTATGAAGAACCATCTCCTAATTCATTTTCGTTCAACAGTCCTTATGGAAGTTGTAAAAAATGTAAAGGCCTGGGTTATAAAAACCAGGTAGATATGGAAAAACTTATTCCAGATTACGAAAAAAGCATCAACGATGTAGCCATCAAGGCCTTCGGAGAAGTAAGGGATAATACCACCTTTAAGCAATTGCGAGAACTGGCTAAAAAACATAAGTTTTCTTTTTCTACTCCGATCAATGATATCCCTAAAAAGGCCCTTGACATCATGTTATATGGAGGAGATGAGTCTATCGCTGTAGATATAAAATATGGTGTTCATGACTTCAGTTATAACCTAGCCTATAATGGCATAGTGCCTATGCTTGAAAAATGGTACGCAGAAACTACCAGCGAAAAAATCCGATCCTGGGCAGAAGAGTTTATGTCCATTGTCACCTGTCCAGATTGTGATGGATACCGACTTAAAAAAGAATCACTCCATTTTAAAATAGATGGAAAACACATCGGCCAATTAGCAGAAATGGATCTTCAGGATTTATCCGTCTGGCTCAAGGATATCGAAAAGAGGTTAAATAAGAAACAAATAAGCATAGGAAAAGAAGTGCTCAAGGAAATCAGAATGAGACTTGATTTTCTCAATGAAGTAGGGTTGACTTATCTGAGTCTTAACCGTCCTACTAGAACATTGTCTGGAGGTGAATCACAGCGAACAAGACTCGCCACACAGATAGGCTCTCAACTTACTGGCATTACTTATATAATGGATGAACCCAGTATCGGACTTCATCAGAGAGATAATCATCGATTGATAGAAGCGCTTAAGAATCTTACAACCATAGGAAACACCGTTGTGGTTGTAGAACACGATAAGGACATCATGCTTGCCTCAGACTTTCTGATAGACCTAGGTCCAGGTGCAGGAGATCATGGTGGAGAACTTGTCGCGGCTGCACATCCATCCCAATTCAGCAATATGCCAGGAATCACAGC